>NZ_JBEOXU010000063.1:0-35574 GCF_040296725.1 Streptomyces sp. NPDC002044 | reverse complement strand
AGCAGGGCGTCGCCCGGGCCGTAGTTCACCGCCGGGACGCCCAGCGCGCTGAAGCGCGAGACGTCCGTCCAGCCGAACTTCGGCATGGCGCGGCCCCCGCCGGGTCGCTGGCCGGGCCGGGCCCCTGGTACGCCGTCCACGCCCGGAGCACCGGCGGCGGCGACCCCGCGGCCCTCGCCGCGGCGCTGGGCACCGTACTGCTGGACCCGCGCGGGGAGGCCGTACGCCTGCTCGCCGACCGGGAGCCCGGCCCGCGGCCGGGGTGGCGGCTGGGGGTCAGCGCCCCGGCGGCGGCCGAGGGGCTCACGACCGCCGACGCGCAGGCCCGGCGGGCCCTGGAGCGCGCCGAGGCGGCCCGGACCCCGCTGGCCCGGCACACGGCCGGGGGCCTGGGCGCCCTGCTCGACCCGGCCGAGGCCCGCGCGCACGCCGAGGCGCTGCTCGCCCCGCTGAACGGGGCGCAGGCCGCCACCCTGCGCGCGTGGCTGGCCCACCACGGCAGCTGGGACCGGACGGCCGCCGCGCTGGGCGTGCACCGCAACACGGTCCGCCAGCGCATCGCCCGCGCGGCCGGTCTGCTCGCCCGCGACCTCGACGACCCGGACACGCGCATGGAACTGTGGTTCGCACTACGAAGTCTGGACAGGGACGACAACTCGCCGGTAACTTAATTGAGCAAGCGCTTAGACATAAGCCATCAACTGAAACGACGACGGCGCGCAACCACCTCCGCGAGAGCGGCGGCGGTTTAGCCGCATAAGGGAGTGTCGGCTGTGCGCCGTACCGTTTTCAACGAGGACCACGAGGCGTTCCGCGAGACCATCCGCGCCTTCATCGAGGCCGAGGTCGTCCCCGTCTACGACGAGTGGTTCCAGGCCGGCCAGGCGCCGCGCGAGTTCTACTACAAGCTCGGCGAGCTGGGCGTCTTCGGCATCAACGTCCCCGAGGAGTTCGGCGGCGCGGGCCTGGACACGCACAAGTTCGAGGCCGTCCTCTACGAGGAGACCTCCCGCGCGGGCGTGAACTTCGGTGGTTCCGGCGTGCACGTGCTGCTCGCCCTCCCGTACATCAAGATGCTCTCCACCGACGAGCAGAAGAAGCGCTACCTGCCGAAGTTCGTCACCGGCGAGGAGATGTGGGCGCTCGCCATGACCGAGCCGGGCACCGGCTCCGACGTCGCGGGCATGAAGACCACCGCCAAGCTCTCCGAGGACGGCACCCACTACGTCCTCAACGGCTCGAAGACCTTCATCACCGGCGGCGTGCACGCCGACCGGGTGATCGTCTGCGCCCGCACCTCCGCCCCGCGCGAGGACGACCGCCGCTTCGGCATCTCCCTGTTCGCCGTCGACACCAAGTCCGAGGGCTACTCGATCGGCCGCAAGCTCGACAAGCTCGGCCTGCGCACCTCCGACACCGCCGAGCTGGCGTTCGTCGACGTGAAGGTTCCGGTCGAGGACCTGATGGGCGAGGAGAACAAGGGCTTCTCCTACCTCGGCGCCAACCTGCCGTCCGAGCGCTGGGGCATCGCCTTCGGCGCGTACGCCCAGGCCAAGGCCGCCGTCCGGTTCGCCCAGCAGTACGTGACGGACCGCACCGTCTTCGGCAAGCCGGTCGCGCACTTCCAGAACACCAAGTTCGAACTGGCCGCCTGCCAGGCCGAGGTGGACGCGGCCGAGGCCGTCGCCGACCGCGCCCTGGAGGCCCTGGACGCCGGTGAGCTGACCGCCGCCGAGGCCGCGTCCGCGAAGCTCTTCACGACCGAGGTCGCGCACCGCGTCATCGACAAGTGCCTCCAGCTGCACGGCGGGTACGGCTACATGAACGAGTACCCGATCGCCCGCCTGTACGCCGACAACCGCGTGAACCGCATCTACGGCGGCACCAGCGAGGTCATGAAGTCCATCATCGCCAAGTCCATGGGCCTGTAAGGGATTCGGGACACCTACCCTTCCCCCATGAACGAGGCACTGACGACGCTCCTCGATCTGCTCGACCTGGAGCAGATCGAGGAGAACATCTTCCGCGGTACCAGCCGTTCGGCGCTGGTACCGCGCGTGTTCGGCGGCCAGGTCGCGGCCCAGGCCCTGGTCGCGGCCGGGCGGACCGTGCCCGAGGACCGCGCCGCGCACTCGCTGCACTCGTACTTCCTGCGCGCCGGTGACCCGGGCGCGCCCATCGTCTACTCGGTGGACCGGATCCGCGACGGCCGCTCCTTCACCACGCGCCGGGTCGTCGCCGTCCAGCACGGGCAGCCGGTCTTCCACCTCTCCGCGTCCTTCCAGACGTACGAGGACGGGCTCGACCACCAGGCCGCCATGCCGGACGCCCCGGACCCGGAGACCCTGCCCACCGCCGCCGAGGCGCTGCCCGCCTACCGGTCGGTCTTCCGCGAGCCGGGCACGGTGGAGCGCCTGATCGACGCGCGCGCCGCCGTGGACCTGCGCTACGCGACGGTCCCGCCGTGGGGCAGCGTCGGCGAGCCGGTGGAGCCGCGGTCGCAGGTGTGGTTCCGTACGGCCGGGAAGCTGGAGAGCGACGATCCGCTGCTGCACACCTGCCTGGCCACGTACGTCTCGGACATGACGCTGCTGGACTCGGTGCTGCTCGCCCACGGGCGGGGCGGCTGGGCGGTCGGCGACGTGGTGGGGGCCTCCCTGGACCACGCCATGTGGTTCCACCGCCCGTTCCGCGCGGACGAGTGGCTGCTGTACGACCAGGAGTCGCCCTCGGCGGCCGCCGGCCGGGGCCTCGGCCAGGCCCGCATCTGGACCCAGGACGGGCGCCTGGCGGTGACGGTCATCCAGGAAGGCGTCGTCCGCGTGCCCCGCGCCTGACCCCGGCCCCCGGCCATCCGCGTGCCCGCGCCTGACTCCCGCCGCCGGCGCGGCGGTGGCCCGGCCCCGCCGGAACGCCGGGGCCGGCCGCCGGCGACGGCTACGCCCCCGCCAGGCCCGCCGCGTCCAGCAGGTACGCCACCATCGGGTCGTAGTGCCGCGGGTCGCGCACGTGGTCGTCCAGGGGGACCGCCACCTGGAGGGTGCCCTCGGCCTCGGCGAGGAAGAGCGCCGGGTCGTTGCAGTCGGCGTAGCCCACCGCGTCCAGGCCCCGCTGGGCCGCGCAGCCCGCCCAGCCGTGGTCGGCGACGACGAGGTCGGGCTGCGGGCGGTCCGAAGCCGCCAGGCCGTCCAGGATCGCGGCCATCGGCTCCGGCGAATGGGTGTGCCACAGCGTCGCGCCCCGTTCCAGGACGGCGATGTCCGCGAACTGCCAGACCGAGCCCTCGTCTGCGTACAGCCCGGCCGGGATGACCACGATCTCGCAGCCCGCCGCCCGCAGCGCGGCCGCCGTCGCCCGGTGGACGTCCAGCAGCCCGCCCGGGTGCCCGGTGGCCAGCAGGACGCTCTGCCGGTCCAGCGCGGCCTTGCGCAGCCGCGCCGCCAGCCGGTCCAGGCCGGCCACGGTCAGTTCCGGGTCGATGGTGTCCTGGCCGTACCGGTGCTCGGCGTCGTCCACGACCCCGCAGCGCTCCGCCATCACCGCGAGGACGTCCTGCTCGTCCGTCCAGCGGTCGCCCAGCTCCAGGCCGAGCCAGTAGTGCCGGTCGCCGTTGGCGAGCTTGCGGTAGTGGGAGAGGTTGTTCTCGCGCGGCGTCGCCACCTGCCCCGCGATGCGGGTGCGCACCAAGTGGTCGATGAGTTCGGCGCGGCTCGGCGTTTCCGCGGATCGGTCGGGCGTCTCTATCGGCTTCGGCATACGGCCCATTCTGCCGCCGCCCGGGCGGAGGCGTCCCGTCCATCTCGGCCGCCGGACGCGCCCGCTCACGCGGACAGCGCCCCGAACGCCCCGTGGGCGAGCCGGCGCAGCAGCGATTCCGTCGCCTCCCGGCCCGGCGTGGCCAGGTGCGGGGTGGAGTTCAGCAGGCCGAAGACGGCGTGCACGGAAACCCGTACCTCGGCCTCGCCCACCTCGGGGTGCAGTTCCCGTACGACGTCGACCCACAGCTCGACGTACTGCCGCTGGAGCTGGCGCACGAGCTTGCGGTCGGCGTCGCGCAGCCGGTCGAGCTCCCGGTCGTGCACCGTGATCAGCGCCCGGTCGTCGAGCGCGAAGTCGATGTGCCCGTTGATGAGGGAGGACAGCACCCGCGGCGGGTCGCCGGCCGCCTCCGCCACCCGGTGGCGGCCCCCGGTGAGCAGGCGTTCGCTGATGCCCACCAGGAGCTCGGCGAGCATGGCGTCCTTGCCCGCGAAGTGCCGGTACAGGCCGGGGCCGCTGATGCCCACCGCGGCCCCTATCTCGTCGACGCCGACCCCGTGGAACCCACGCGCGGCGAAGAGACGAGCGGCCTCGTTGAGGATCTGCTCGCGACGGGTGGGGGCGGCCGCTCTGGTGCTCATGGGAAACCATTCTAGACAGGGCCGTTAGCGGTCGTTAACCTAAGTCCCACAAGCGTTAACGCTCATTAACACCGTGCACCGAGCAAGGGAGCTCGACCGATGCAGCAGGCACCAGTGCTGACGAGCGCCGCGGACCCGGCGTCCGAGGCCTGGCGGGCCAACGAGGCCGCCCACCGCGAGCTGGCCGAGGACCTGCGCGCCCGGCTGGAGACAGCCCGGCTCGGCGGCGGCGAGAAGGCCCGCGCCCGCCACACCGCGCGCGGCAAGCTCCTCCCGCGCGACCGCGTGGACGCCCTTCTGGACCCCGGCTCGCCCTTCCTGGAGCTGGCCCCGCTGGCCGCCGAGGGCATGTACGGGGGCTCGGCCCCCGCCGCCGGCGTCATCGCGGGCATCGGCCGGGTCAGCGGCCGCGAATGCGTGATCGTCGCGAACGACGCCACCGTCAAGGGCGGCACCTACTACCCGATGACCGTCAAGAAGCACCTGCGCGCCCAGGAAGTGGCCCTGGAGAACCGTCTCCCCTGCCTCTACCTGGTCGACTCGGGCGGCGCCTTCCTCCCCATGCAGGACGAGGTCTTCCCCGACCGGGAGCACTTCGGCCGCATCTTCTACAACCAGGCGCGCATGTCGGGGGCCGGCATCCCGCAGATCGCCGCCGTCCTCGGCTCCTGCACGGCCGGCGGGGCGTACGTCCCGGCGATGAGCGACGAGGCCGTCATCGTCCGCGGCCAGGGCACGATCTTCCTCGGCGGGCCGCCGCTGGTGAAGGCCGCCACCGGCGAGGTGGTCACGGCCGAGGAACTGGGCGGCGGCGAGGTCCACTCCCGGGTCTCCGGGGTGACCGACCACCTCGCGGAGGACGACGCGCACGCGCTGCGGATCGTACGGAACATCGTGGCGACCCTGCCCGGCCGCGGGGCCCTGCCCTGGTCGGTGGAGGCCACCGAGGAGCCGAAGGTGGACCCGTACGGGCTGTACGGCGCGGTCCCCGTCGACTCCCGCACCCCCTACGACGCGCGCGAGATCATCGCCCGGGTCGTGGACGGCTCCCGCTTCCAGGAGTTCAAGTCCGAGTACGGGCAGACCCTGGTCACCGGCTTCGCCCGGATCCACGGCCACCCGGTCGGGATCATCGCCAACAACGGCATCCTGTTCTCCGAATCCGCCCAGAAGGGCGCCCACTTCATCGAGCTGTGCGACCAGCGCGGGATCCCGCTGCTGTTCCTCCAGAACATCTCGGGCTTCATGGTCGGCCGGGACTACGAGGCGGGCGGCATCGCCAAGCACGGCGCCAAGATGGTCACGGCCGTGGCCTGCGCCCGGGTGCCGAAGCTGACCGTGGTCGTCGGCGGCTCGTACGGCGCGGGCAACTACTCGATGTGCGGGCGGGCCTACTCGCCCCGCTTCCTGTGGATGTGGCCGAACGCCAAGATCTCCGTGATGGGCGGCGAGCAGGCGGCGTCGGTGCTGGCCACCGTCAAACGGGACCAGATCGAGGGCGCCGGCCAGGACTGGCCGTCCGAGGACGAGGAGACCTTCAAGGCCCCGGTCCGCGCCCAGTACGAGGAGCAGGGAAACGCGTACTACGCGACCGCCCGGCTGTGGGACGACGGGGTCATCGACCCCATGGAGACCCGGCAGGTGCTGGGACTGGCCCTGACCGCGTGCGCGAACGCCCCGCTGGGCGATTCGGCTTTCGGCATCTTCCGTATGTGACGTGATGTGACGTGAGGACCTCTTCGATGTTCAGCACTGTTCTGGTCGCGAACCGGGGCGAGATCGCGGTACGGGTCATCCGCACGCTGCGGCAGCTCGGCATCCGCTCGGTGGCCGTCTTCAGCGACGCGGACGCGGACGCCCGGCACGTCCGGGAGGCCGACACGGCCGTCCGGATCGGCCCTGCGGCGGCCGCGGAGAGCTACCTGTCGGTGGAGCGGCTGCTCGCAGCGGCCCGCCGCACCGGCGCCGAGGCCGTCCACCCCGGCTACGGCTTCCTCGCGGAGAACGCGGCCTTCGCGGCCGCCTGCGCCGACGCCGGACTGGCCTTCATCGGGCCGCCCGCCCCGGCGATCTCCCTGATGGGCGACAAGATCCGCGCCAAGGAGACGGTGAAGGCGGCCGGGGTCCCGGTCGTCCCCGGCTCCTCGGGCAGCGGGCTCTCGGACGCCGAGCTGGTCGCCGCGTCGCGGGAGATCGGCATGCCGGTGCTGCTCAAGCCCTCGGCGGGCGGCGGCGGCAAGGGCATGCGGCTGGTGCGCGAGGAGGCGGTGCTGGCCGAGGAGATCGCGGCCGCCCGCCGCGAGGCCCGCTCCTCCTTCGGTGACGACACCCTGCTGGTCGAGCGGTGGATCGACCGGCCGCGGCACATCGAGATCCAGGTGCTGGCGGACTCCCACGGGAACGTGGTCCACCTCGGCGAGCGGGAATGCTCCCTCCAGCGGCGCCACCAGAAGGTGATCGAGGAGGCGCCGTCGGTCCTGCTGACGCCGGAACTGCGGGCGTCGATGGGCGCGGCGGCGGTGGAGGCCGCCCGCTCGTGCGGGTACGTCGGCGCGGGCACGGTGGAGTTCATCGTCCCGGGCGGGGACCCGTCCTCGTACTACTTCATGGAGATGAACACCCGGCTCCAGGTCGAGCACCCGGTGACGGAGCTGGTCACCGGGCTGGACCTGGTGGAACAGCAGCTGCGGGTGGCGGCGGGCGCGGAGCTGGGCTTCGGCCAGGGCGACGTCGTGCTGACCGGCCACGCGATCGAGGCCCGCGTCTGCGCGGAGGACCCGGCCCGCGGGTTCCTGCCGTCGGGCGGTACGGTCCTGGCCCTGTCGGAGCCGTCGGGCGGGGCGGTCCGCACGGACTCCGGCCTGCTGGCGGGCGTCCCGGTGGGCTCGGCGTACGACCCGATGCTGTCCAAGGTCATCGCGTACGGCCCGGACCGGGCCACCGCCCTGCGGGTGCTGCGGGGCGCGCTCGCCGACACCGTGATCCTGGGCGTCCAGACCAACACCGGCTTCCTGCGGCGGCTCCTCGCCCACCCGGACGTGGTCTCGGGCGACCTGGACACGGGCCTGGTCGAGCGGGACCTCCCCTCGCTCCTCCCGGAAGGCGTTCCGCCGGAGGTGTACGCGGCGGCCGCGCTGTTGTCCCGGCCGCCCGTCGCCGCCGCGGGCGGCGGCTGGAGCGACCCCTTCGACGCGCCGACCGGCTGGCGCCTGGGCGGCACCCCCGCCTGGACGGTCCACCACTTCCGCCTCCCGGGCCAGGACCCGGTGGAAGTCCGCTCCCGCCCCCAGGGCTCCGACACCGAACTCCTCCTCCCGACCGCCGACGATGACGCCGCCGCCGCCGGCAGCGGCCGGAATCCAGCCCCGACGGCGTCTGAGGCGCGGGGTCCGGGGCGGAGCCTCGCGGCACCGGCCCGCGCCCGGATCGTCAGCCGCACCGCCGACACCCTCACCCTCGAACTCGACGGGTTCACCCACCGCTTCAGCCACGCGGCCTCCCCGGAGGGGACCTGGCTGGGACGCGACGGAGACAGCTGGCACGTCCAGGACCACGACCCCGTGGCGGCGGCGCTCGACGGCCGGGGCCAGGGCGGCGCCGGAACCCTCGCCGCGCCCATGCCCGGCACCGTCACGGTCGTCAAGGTGGCCGTCGGGGACGAGGTCGTGGCCGGTCAGAGCCTGCTCGTCGTGGAGGCGATGAAGATGGAGCACGTCATCTCCGCCCCGCACGCCGGCACCGTCACCGAACTCGACGTCACCCCCGGCACCACCGTCGCCATGGACCAGGTCCTGGCCGTGGTGACCCCGGACGAGGAGGAGGGCCGGTGAACGGGCTCCCCATGACGGTTCCCGCCCCCGGCCTCCCGGCCCGGGTGCGCATCCACGAGGTGGGTGCCCGCGACGGCCTGCAGAACGAGAAGACGGCCGTACCCACCGCCGTGAAGGCGGAGTTCGTGCACCGCCTCGCGGCGGCCGGCCTGACCACCATCGAGGCCACCAGCTTCGTGCACCCCAAGTGGGTGCCCCAGCTCGCCGACGCCGAGGCCCTCTTCCCGCTCCTCGCGGACGTGGACGCGGCGCTCCCCGTGCTGGTCCCCAACGAGCGCGGCCTGGACCGCGCGCTCGCCCTCGGAGCCACCCGCATCGCGGTGTTCGGCTCGGCCACCGAGACCTTCGCCTCCCGCAACCTCAACCGCACGGTCGCCGAGTCCCTCGCCATGTTCGAGCCCGTCGTGGCGCGGGCCCGGCAGGACGGCGCCCATGTCCGCGGCTACCTCTCGATGTGCTTCGGCGACCCGTGGGAGGGGCCGGTCCCGCTCCCCCAGGTCGTCTCCGTCGCCAAGGCCCTGCTGGACCTCGGCTGCGACGAGCTGAGCCTCGGCGACACCATCGGCGTCGCCACCCCGGGCCACGTCCAGGCCCTGCTGGAGGGCCTCAACGACGCGGGTGTCGCCACCGGCCGGATCGGCGTGCACTTCCACGACACGTACGGACAGGCCCTGTCCAACACTCTCGCCGCGCTCCGGCACGGAGTGAGCACCGTCGACGCGTCCGCCGGGGGCCTCGGCGGATGCCCGTACGCGAAGAGCGCCACCGGGAACCTCGCCACCGAGGACCTGGTGTGGATGCTCGACGGCCTCGGCATCGAAACCGGGGTCGATCTGGCCGCCCTCACCGCCACGAGCGTGTGGATGGCCGAACAGCTGGGCCGGCCCAGCCCCTCCCGCACCGTCCGCGCCCTCTCCCACAAGGAGTAGTCAGACCATGCCCCTCGACCACCGGCTCACCCCCGAGCACGAGGAACTCCGCCGCACCGTCGAGGCGTTCGCGCACGACGTGATCGCGCCCAAGATCGGCGACCTGTACGAGCGCCACGAGTTCCCGTACGAGATCGTCGCCGAGATGGGCCGCATGGGCCTGTTCGGCCTGCCCTTCCCCGAGGAGTACGGCGGCATGGGCGGCGACTACCTCGCGCTGGGCATCGCCCTGGAGGAGCTCGCGCGCGTCGACTCCTCCGTCGCCATCACCCTGGAGGCCGGGGTTTCGCTCGGCGCCATGCCGATCTACCTCTTCGGCTCCGAGGAGCAGAAGACCGAGTGGCTGCCGAAGATGTGCTCCGGCGAGGTCCTGGGCGCCTTCGGCCTGACAGAGCCGGGGGCGGGCAGCGACGCCGGCGGCACCCGCACCACGGCCGTGCGCGACGGCGACGAGTGGGTGATCAACGGCTCCAAGTGCTTCATCACCAACTCCGGTACGGACATCACGGGCCTGGTCACCGTCACGGCCGTGACCGGCCGCACGGCGGACGGCCGCCCCGAGATCTCCTCGATCATCGTCCCGTCCGGCACCCCGGGCTTCACGGTCGCCGCACCGTACTCCAAGGTCGGCTGGAACTCCTCCGACACCCGCGAGCTGTCCTTCGCCGACGTGCGGGTGCCCCTGGCCAACCTGGTCGGCGCGGAGGGCCGCGGCTACGCGCAGTTCCTGCGGATCCTCGACGAGGGCCGGATCGCCATCTCCGCCCTCGCGACGGGCCTCGCGCAGGGCTGCGTGGACGAGTCGGTGAAGTACGCCCGGGAGCGGCACGCCTTCGGCAAGGCCATCGGCGACAACCAGGCCATCCAGTTCAAGCTCGCGGACATGGAGATGCGCGCCCACATGGCCCGCGTCGGCTGGCGCGACGCGGCCTCCCGGCTGGTGGCGGGCGAGCCGTTCAAGAAGGAGGCGGCCATCGCGAAGCTGTACTCCTCGACGGTCGCCGTGGACAACGCCCGCGAGGCCACCCAGATCCACGGCGGCTACGGGTTCATGAACGAGTACCCGGTGGCCCGGATGTGGCGCGACTCCAAGATCCTGGAGATCGGCGAGGGCACCAGCGAGGTCCAGCGCATGCTGATCGCCCGCGAGCTGGGCTTCTCCGCCTGACGCGGCCCGCTCCGTCCTCTCCCCCGGTCCGCGTGCGAGCCGGGGGAGAGCCGTTCGCGGACCCTCGGCGGGCCGCCGCTCCGGGCCGTCGCTCCGGGCCCTCCGTCGGCCGTGGCCGGGCCTCCGCGCCCGGCGGGGGCGCCCCCCTGACATCTTTCGGCAAAGGTTAGGCTAACCTTCCTTCCAAACGGCCAGCGGCCGCCCTGACGCACGAAAGCGGACATCGACATGCCCAAGTCGCGGACCTCCCCCCTCACCCGTCGGGGCTTCATCGCCGCCGGCGGCGCCCTCGGCCTCGTCGCGGCGCTCACCGCGTGCGGCGGCGACGACTCGGCGAAGGGCGACGGCGGCAAGGACAAGGGCGCGGCCGCTTCGGGCCCCTGGACCTTCAAGGACGACCTCGGCGTCGACGTGAGCACCAAGGCCACGCCGAAGAACATCGTCGCCTTCACCGGCACCGCCGCCGCGCTGTACGACTACGGCGTCCCGGTCAAGGGCGTGTTCGGCCCGACCAAGACCGCCGACGGCAAGCCGGACGTCCAGGCCGGCTCGCTCGACATATCCAAGGTCGAGATCCTCGGAAACGTCTACGACCAGTTCAACGTCGAGAAGTACGCGGCCCTGCGGCCCGACCTCCTCGTCACCAACACCTGGGACGGCAGCTACTGGTACGTCCCGGAGGCATCCAAGGACAAGATCCTGAAGCTGGCCCCGGCCGCCGCGATCAGCGTCGGCAAGGACGCCACGATGGACAAGGCCCTCGCGCGCACCGCGGACCTCGCCACGTCCCTCGGCGCGGACATGGAGGCCAGGAAGACGGTCGACGCGAAGGCCCGCTTCGAGGCCGCCGCCGAGAAGGTCCGCCAGGCCACCAAGGCCAACCCGGGCATCAAGGTCCTCGTCGGCTCCGGCTCCCCGGAGGTCTTCTACGCCTCCAACCCGACGACTTCCGCCGACCTCAGCTACTTCCGGCAGCTCGGCGTCGAGTTCGTCGTGCCGGACAAGCTGGACGAGGGCGACTTCTTCGAGAGCCTCAGCTGGGAGAACGCCGGCAAGTACCAGGCCGACGTCATCCTCCTCGACAACCGCAGCAGCGCCCTGCAGCCCGAGACGCTGGGCAAGGAGAAGCCCACCTGGGCCGAGCTCCCCGCGGTGAAGGCCGGACAGGTCACCCCCCGCGTGACCGAGCCGATCTACTCGTACGACAAGTGCGCCCAGATCCTGGAGGACCTCGCGAAGTCCCTCCAGAGCGCCAAGAAGGTCAGCTGACCGCACTCCGTCCGGCCGATGATCCGGCCGGCTGACGATCCGGCCGGCTGACGATCGCGCGTGGAACAGTGACGAGTTGGGCCCCGGCTGGCGCGCCGGGGCCCTTCGGCATTGCATCGCAATTAAGGTTAGGCTACCCTAAGCATCGCACGCCGGGGCGGGTGATTGTCGATACGGTCCCTCGACATCCCATCCGCCCCTCAGCACCACGGCGCGGTCGCGAAGACCCCAGCGGCCCTCTTCGCGACCGCGCCGCCGCATGCCAGCGCGCCGTACCACCCTCGCCGCCCTCGCCTCCCTCAGTTCCAGGGCACGCCCGGCGCCCGGTGGAAGTTCACCTCCTGCGCGTCCAGCCGGGGCCCCTGTGCCGCCAGCCGCCGCCGGTAGTCCTCCCAGCCGAGCACCCCGGTCTGCGACCACCCCAGCTCGGCCAGCCCGAGCACCCGCGGGAACGCCATGTACTCCCAGTCCGCCCGGGTCGCGATCGTCTCCGTCCAGAGCGGCGCCTCCACCCCCAGCACCGCGGACTCCGGCACCCCGGCCAGGTAGGCGCCCGGATCCCAGGAGTACGCCCGCTCGACCGGCACGTGGCCGGCCCACGCCAGGCCCGGCTTCGTCGCCGCGTCGTACTTCATGTCCAGGTACAGCCGGTCCGCCGGCGACAGGATCACCGGGTGCCCCGCCTTCGCGGCCGCCACCACGCCCGCCTTCTCCGCGGCCGGCGTCTTGCCGTGGCCCCAGTACTGGAGCACCGCGCCCCCGGCGGGCCGGGCGGCCGCCAGCTGGTGCCAGGCGATCACCGTCTTGCCGTGCCGGGCGACCACCGCCTGGGCCCGGTCCATGAAGGCCGCGTAGTCCGCCGCGGGCGTCGTGTGCGCCTCGTCGCCGCCGATGTGCAGGTAGCGGCCCGGGGTCAGCTCCGCCAGCTCGCCGAGGACGTCGTCGACGAACTCGTACGTCCGTTCCTTCGCCACGCACAGCGAGCTGAAGCCCACCTTGATCCCGGTGTACCGCTCGGGGGCCTTGCCGTCGCAGTTCAGTTCGGCGTAGGAGGACAGCGCCGCGTTCACGTGGCCCGGCATGTCGATCTCCGGGACCACGTCCACGTACCGCTCCCCCGCGTACGCGACCAGCTCGCGGTACTCGTCCTTCGTCCAGTACCCGCCGGGCCCGCCGCCGACCTCGCCGCCCCCGCCGTGCTCCGCGAGCCGCGGCCAGGAGTCGACCGCCAGGCGCCACCCCTGGTCGTCGGTCAGGTGCACGTGCAGGGTGTTGACCTTGTACTGGGCGAGCTGGTCGACGTACCGCTTCACCTGCTCCACCGTGAAGAAGTGCCGGGCGATGTCGATCATGGCCCCCCGGTACGCGAACCTCGGCCGGTCCTCGACCGTCCCGCCCGGCACCGTGCCGGGCCCGGCCACCGGCACCAGCTGCCGCAGCGTCTGCCCCGCGTGGAAGAGCCCGGCCGGGGTCCGCGCGGTGAGGGTGATCCCGTCGGGGGCCGACTCCAGCCGGTAGCCCTCGTCCCCCACCCCCTCGGCCTCCTCGTCGAGCCGGAGCCGGATGCCGTCCCCGTCCGTCCCGTCGACCACCGGCAGCGGCAGCCCGCTGGGGCCGCGCAGTTGCTCGGCGAGGAGCTCGCCGAGCTGCCGGACCTCCTCGCCGGGGACCGTCGCCGTACGGATGACCGTGCCCGCGCCGAAGGCGTAGCCCGGCCCTCCGGCGCGGGCGGAGGCGGGCGCCGGAAGCAGCCGCTCGAACGGCGCGAGGGCGGCGGGCGGATCGTCTCCGGGCCGGGCGTCGTCACCGCGGGCGGGGGTGCACGAGACCCCGGTGCCCAACGCGCCGAGGACGAGGAGGGTGCCGAGCGTGCGTCGCAGGACTCTCATGCAGCCAGGTATAGACCAAGTGGGCCGTACCGGCCGATGCAAGAATCACCAGATGGCGGAAATCATCCAGAAGGACGGCACATGGACCTTCGACGGGGACACGGTGCGCATCGTTCCGGGCCGCGACAAGGGGGTGGGTCTGCTGCGCCAGACCCTCGGCGAAGTCGCCGTCCCGCTGCGCGCGGTGGCCGGGATCAGCTACGAACCGGGACGCCGGTCGGGGCGGCTGCGGCTGCGGCTGCGTGACGGCGCCGATCCCCTGCTCCAGGTGACGGGCGGGCGGCTGCCGGACGCCTCCGACCCGTACCGGCTCACCGTGGACTCGGACCGCAGCGGGGTCGCGGAGTACTTCGTGGACGAGGTGCGCAACGCCCTGCTGCTGGAGCAGGTGGAGCCCGGCCCGACGGACGCGTACCTGCTGACCGGGCCCTCCGTGCCGATCACGGTGGGCGCGGGCGACGGGACGGTCGGCTTCGACGGGGACCGGGTCACCCTGGAGTGGAACTGGACGGCGGAGGAGGCCAAACGCTCCGGCGGCACCCGCTCCGTCAAGGTGGCGGAACTCCGGGTGGTCGAGTGGTCCCCGTCCAAGGGGCTGACGAACGGCTGGCTGCGCTTCGCCCCGGCCGGCAACGGCACGGCCACCCCGCCCAAGTACGACCCGTACACGGTGGAGCTGTTCGGCTTCAAGAACGACCCGCTGATGGCGCTGGTCGCGGCGGCGGTCGCGGCGCGGATGCCCCACCCGGCGACCCCGGCGCCCGAGACCACGCCCGCCGCCCTGGCGGCCGCCGCGGTGTCGGTCCCGGCGGCGGAGGAGGGCCCGGCGGACCACGACGCCCTGCTGCGCCGACTGCGCGAGCTCGGCGAACTGCACCAGTCGGGGATCCTCACGGCAGAGGAGTTCGCGGCCGCCAAACAATCCGTTCTGCGGCGTTTTTAACCGGATCAATGCATTCCACTGGTACAGACCAGGGGGATCCTGCCCGATTCCGGGCAGGATCTTTGCATTCACTTCCGTGAGACGCCACTATCTACGGGTGCTCGATCGCCGTCCGTCGCATGACGATCTCGTCGACCACCTGGTGCGCAGCACCGCGCTCCAGCGCGGCGAGGCCGCCCGGGTGGTGCTCGACGTGCTCGCGTACTTCGACGAGACGACCGAGGAGTTCGTCCGCCGCCGCCACCGGGAACTGCAATCCGGCGGAGCGGTCAACGCGGAGATCTTCGAGCGGATCGCGGCGGAACTGCCGCACCGCGCCGTGGCGCCGCCGGAGCTGTCGCTCCGGCAACTGCGCCGCATCGTCTACGGCTGAGCACGGACACCGGACTTCAGGAGGGGCAACACCGTATGTGCGGAATCGTGGGTTACATCGGCAAGCGTGACGTGGCACCGCTGCTACTGGAGGGGCTGCAGCGACTGGAGTACCGCGGCTACGACTCGGCGGGCATCGTGGTCAACAGCCCGAAGGCCACCGCCCTGAAGGTCGTCAAGGCCAAGGGCCGGGTCCGCGAGCTGGAGTCCCGCGTCCCCAAGCGCTTCGCCGGCACCACCGGCATCGCCCACACCCGCTGGGCCACGCACGGCGCCCCGAGCGACCTCAACTCCCACCCGCACCTGGACCTGGAGAACAAGGTCGCCGTCGTCCACAACGGCATCGTCGACAACGCCTCCGAGCTGCGCGCCAAGCTGGAGGCCGAGGGCGTCGTCTTCCTCTCGGAGACCGACACCGAGGTCATCGTCCACCTGGTGGCACGCTCCCGCGCCGACTCCCTGGAGGAGAAGGTCCGCGAGGCGCTCAAGGTCATCGAGGGCACCTACGGCATCGCCGTCATGCACTGCGACTTCCCCGACCGGATCGTCGTCGCCCGCAACGGCTCCCCGGTCGTCCTGGGCATCGGCGAGAAGGAGATGTTCGTCGCCTCGGACGTCGCCGCGCTGGTCGCCCACACCCGCCAGGTCGTCACCCTCGGCGACGGCGAGATGGCCACCCTGAAGGCCGACGACTTCCGGACCTACACGACGAGCGGCACGACCACCACCGCCACCCCGGAGACCGTCGAGTGGGAGGCCGCCTCCTACGACATGGGCGGCCACGACACCTACATGCACAAGGAGATCTCCGAGCAGCCCGACGCGGTCGACCGCGTGCTGCGCGGCCGGATCGACGACCGCTTCTCCACCGTCCACCTCGGCGGCCTGAACCTGGACCCGCGCGAGGCGCGCGGCATCCGCCGGGTCAAGATCCTGGGCTGCGGCACCTCGTACCACGCCGGCATGATCGGCGCCGGTCTGATCGAGGGCATGGCGCGGATCCCCGCGGACGCCGAGCCGGCGTCCGAGTTCCGTTACCGCAACCCGGTCGTGGACCCCGACACCCTTTACATCGCCGTCTCGCAGTCCGGCGAGACCTACGACGTGCTCGCGGCCGTGCAGGAGCTCAAGCGCAAGGGCGCCCGCGTCCTCGGCGTGGTCAACGTGGTCGGCTCCGCGATCGCCCGCGAGGCCGACGGCGGCGTGTACGTGCACGCCGGCCCCGAGGTCTGCGTCGTCTCCACCAAGTGCTTCACCAACACCGTGGTGGCCTTCGCGCTGCTCGCCGTGCACCTGGGCCGCATCCGCGACCTGTCGGTCACCGACGGCAAGCGGATCATCGAGGGCCTGCGCAAGCTGCCCGCGCAGATCCAGGAGATCCTGGAGGGCGAGGAGGAGATCAAGAAGCTGGCGGCCGAGTACGCCGAGGCCAAGTCGATGATGTTCATCGGCCGGGTGCGCGGCTACCCCGTGGCCCTGGAAGCCTCGCTGAAGCTCAAGGAGATCTCCTACATCCACGCCGAGGCCTACCCGGCCTCCGAGCTCAAGCACGGCCCGCTCGCGCTGATCGAGCCGGCGATGCCGACCGTCGCGATCGTCCCCGACGACGACCTGCTGGACAAGAACCGCGCGGCGCTGGAGGAGATCAAGGCCCGCAGCGGCCGGATCCTGGCGGTCGCCCACCGCGAGCAGGAGAAGGCCGACCACACGATCCTCGTGCCCAAGAACGAGGACGAGCTGGACCCGATCCTGATGGGCATCCCGCTCCAGCTGCTCGCCTACCACACCGCCCTGGCCCTGGGCCGGGACATCGACAAGCCGCGCAACCTGGCGAAGTCCGTCACGGTCGAGTAGCCGGCGGCGGCGGGCGGGGCGCGCCGAGCGCGCCGGTCCGGCCCGCCGGGCATGACGCAGGGAACGGCCCCCGGGACACCCCGGGGGCCGTTCCGCGTTCCGGGCGGTCACACCCGCCCGGCCGGTGCCGCGCCGCTCAGCTCGCGGGGACCGCGCTCCGGTTCGCGGCCCTGCCCCGGCCGACCGCCGTCGGCCAGTGCGCCAGGGCCGCGGTGGCCCCGTACCAGGCCAGCAGCCCGGCGACCGCCGCCACCCAGCCGGCGGCCTTGCCCAGCACGGCGCTGTCCGCGAAGGCGCCGATCGCCAGGAGCAGTAGCGAGAGGGTGAACAGGCCGTACACGCCCTGCCCGAACAGCCCGCTGACGGCACCGGCGGTGAGAGTGACGCCCAGCAGCACGAACAGGAGAAGGAACGTTCCGGCCGCGTCTGCCGAAACCTTCCCGTCCGCTCCCGCGGCCCAGGTGAACCAGAAGGCTCCGAGGCCCGCGAACGCCGTGCCGTCGAAACCGTCACCGGCCCGGAACGCGAGGATCCCGAGGACGAACAGGACGATTCCGCCGACGTACGTCGCGAGCGACACGGAGTTGGCGGCGGTCACACCGTCGATGACACCGGTGTGGCCGATACCGAATGCCAGAAGGGTGAGACCCAGGGCGATGTGCCCGAGGGTCGAAGTCGAGGCCGTGCTTCCCGCAGAGACACCGTTGTCCACGGCGGGCTCCCTTCGATCTGCAGTTGTTTGCTGCGTCCCAGCGGCATTTATTTACCCTTTACATGGGCGCACAACCACACAAGCGACGGACAGCCGGTCACGGAATGACAACAACCGGTCGCTGTGCGCGCTTGGCCAGCCGGCCCGCCACCGATCCGAAGATCCGGCCGACGATCCCGTGTGTGGAGCCGACCACGATGGCGTCGGCCGAATACTCCCGGCCGACTTCCTCCAGCTCATGGCAGATGTCCCCACCCCGCTCGACCAGGATCCATGGCACTTCCGCCAGGTAGTCCGCGCAGGCGAGCTCCAGCCCGAGGACCTCGGTCCGGTGGTCGGGCACGTCCACGAAGACGGGCGGCTCGCAGCCGGCCCACACGGTGGTGGGCAGCCGGTTGGCCACGTGGACGATGATCAGACCGGATCCGGAGCGTCTCGCCATGCCGATGGCGTAGGCGAGCGCCCGCTCACTGGACGTTGAGCCGTCGAATCCCACGACGACCCCGTGCCGGAAGGCCGGATCGCAGGGGAGGCGCGTCTGTTCCACCGCGCGCAGATCGGCGGCCGACGCGGGGTCGGCGAGGCGTTTGCGCTTGCGGTCCGCGGGTTCGGAGAATTCGTGACCGGCCATGGGTGTCTCGGCGAGGAGGTCCTTGGAGGAAGCAACAGGGGGAAAGTGGCGACACTGTGTAACGGAGCTCTGTCCGGGAAGCATCTTCCCAAGCCCGTACCCACCAGGGTACGGCGACACTCCTGTCCTGCACAGGGCTTGCCGCCCTTGGAGAGCATCCCAGGGAGCATGCCGGAGCGAGCGCCCCTTGGCAATGACCGCTGCCCCCTACAGCCAGTGACGAGTCCGCGCGGCGCCACCCGTGCGCGCAGTGACCGAGCCCCGCCGCGCGGCGTTGGACATGCGTCCGACCGTCCAGGAAGAGCCCGCAGGGAGTACGCCCGTGCCCGGCCATCCGGTTCACCCCGTCCAGCCCGCCCAGCGGACGCAGTCCGCCCCGTACGCCGACGCGCCCCCGTCCTTCACCCCCGCCCCGCGATCCCCCCTCCACCCGTCCGCGCACCCCTCCGGCCGCCCCCACGACGACCCCGCGGGGGACGTCGTGCGCTGGGCCGCCTTCAGCTGCCTGCTCGTCCCGGTGGTCCTCGTCGTCTACGGGACCTCCTTCGGCGGGGCCGCCGTCGCGACCCTCGGCCTGCTCGTCGTCACGGCCGCGTGCCGGGCGATGCTGCGCTACTCGGAGAAGACGGACCGGGCCGCGGCGCGGGTCCTGGCGGAGGCGCGCGTGCCGTCCGCGCACCGCGGTCGGCACTCGCGTTCCGGGACGGGAAACCACCGCGGCTGCCACGGTTCCGACGTGCCGCCCCCGCAGGACTGACTCATTCGCACACCCACACCCGCATGTTTTAAGCCAACTTCCCGGCAGGGTGGCCCCCTTGCCGGAATGTCCCCCCACTCCCCCTACCACCAGCGACGACGGAGCCCGGGGGGCGCTGTGACCGTACGGGTACTGGCCATGGCCGGACGGCACGCTTCCCACCCGGGTAGCGGAGTGGAACGCTTCCTGATCGAATGCTTTTCGCCAAGTTGCCAAGTCGACATAGCGCTGCGTGCTGAACTTGTCACGCCGACACCACGGGACGCAGTAGATTCGATCATGTATTTACGGCGGGGGATCCACGTGCAAGGCCGAGGGGAAACGTGCAGGTGCGACCAGACCAAGGAGTCGCGACACCCAAGGGGGGCTTAGCGCCATGAGCCAGGATTCCACCGCCGTCGTCGCAGACGCCGGCCGGAAGCTCGCGGGGCGTCGCCGCAGGGAGATCGTCGCGGTGCTGCTCTTCAGCGGCGGACCGATCTTCGAGAGCTCCATTCCACTTTCCGTGTTCGGCATCGACCGGCAGGACGCGGGAGTTCCACGCTATCGATTGCTCGTGTGCGCCGGTGAGGACGGTCCGCTCAGGACCACCGGCGGACTCGAACTGACCGCGCCATACGGGTTGGAGGCGATCGCCCGGGCAGGCACGGTCGTCGTGCCCGCCTGGCGTTCCATCACCTCACCACCGCCGCCGGAAGCGCTCGACGCGCTGCGTCTGGCGCACGAGGAGGGGGCCCGGATCGTCGGACTGTGCACGGGGGCCTTCGTGCTCGCCGCCGCCGGTCTGCTGGACGGTCGGCCCGCGACGACGCACTGGATGTACGCGCCGACGCTGGCCAAGCGCTACCCGTCCGTCCACGTCGATCCGCGCGAACTGTTCGTCGACGACGGCGACGTGCTCACGTCCGCGGGCACGGCGGCCGGGATCGACCTCTGCCTGCACATCGTCCGTACGGACCACGGCAGCGAGGCGGCCGGGGCCCTGGCCCGCAGGCTCGTCGTGCCGCCGCGCCGGACGGGCGGCCAGGAGCGCTACCTCGACCGGTCGCTGCCGGAAGAGATCGGCGCCGACCCACTGGCCGAGGTCGTGGCCTGGGCGCTGGAACACCTCCACGAGCAGTTCGACGTGGAAACCCTGGCGGCCCGCGCCTACATGAGCCGGCGCACGTTCGACCGGCGCTTCCGCTCGCTCACGGGCAGCGCGCCGCTGCAGTGGCTGATCACCCAGCGGGTGCTCCAGGCGCAGCGGCTGCTGGAGACCTCCGACTACTCGGTCGACGAGGTCGCCGGGCGCTGCGGGTTCCGCTCGCCGGTCGCCCTGCGCGGTCACTTCCGGCGGCAGCTGGGGTCCTCCCCGGCCGCCTACCGCTCCGCCTACCGGGCACGCCGCCCGCAGGCGGAGGTGTCCCAGGTCTCCGACCTCTCGGGGGGGCCCGTGCCGCACCAGCGCACTCCGCAGCCCCAGCGGGCGGCGGCGGCCCTGGCCGCCGCGGGCCCCACGGTGACGGAGATGTACGCCCCGGGCCGGGTCCTGCGGGAACACGCGTAACCCCCACAACGGGTACGTAAGCGAAGGTCCTCCGTCGGTCACCACCGACGGGGGACCTTCCGCATGTGCGGTCCCGCCCCGGAGGGACCGCATAAGGTGGGACACATGAACGATCGCATGGTGTGGATCGACTGCGAGATGACCGGGCTCTCGTTGACGGACGACGCACTTATCGAGGTGGCCGCACTGGTCACCGACTCGGAGCTGAACGTGCTCGGCGACGGCGTGGACATCGTGATCCGCCCGCCGGACGCCGCACTGGAGACCATGCCCGACGTGGTGCGCGAGATGCACACCTCCTCCGGACTGCTCGACGAGCTGGCCGGCGGGACCACCCTCGCGGACGCGGAGGCACAGGTCCTGGCCTACGTACGGGAACACGTGAAGGAGGCGCGCAAGGCGCCCCTGTGCGGGAACTCGGTCGGCACCGACCGCGGCTTCCTGCTGCGCGACATGGCCGCGCTGGAGGGGTACATGCACTACCGGATCGTGGATGTGTCCTCGGTCAAGGAGCTGGCGCGCCGCTGGTACCCGAGGGCCTACTTCAACAGTCCGCCGAAGAACGGCAACCACCGGGCGCTCGCGGACATCAAGGACTCCATCGCCGAGCTGCGCTACTACCGCGAGGCGGTCTTCGTGGCGCAGCCCGGTCCGGACTCGGACACCGCGAAGTCCATCGCCGCCAAGCACGTCGTGCCGGGCCTGTAGCGGGGCCCACCGGAGACGGGCGCGGGAAAGGGTGGAGCGAGCACCCTCCCGGACCCTGTACGCTTTTCTTCGGCCGGTCGGTTCTCCGACCGGACATGGTGGGTGTAGCTCAGTTGGTAGAGCACCTGGTTGTGGTCCAGGTGGCCGCGGGTTCAAGTCCCGTCACTCACCCTGCGAGAAGGCCCCGGCCCGCGAAAGCGGACCGGGGCCTTCTGCGTGCCCGGTACGGGGTCAGGAGGACTCCCGGACCACCAGGCTGTTCGGCAGGACGACGGCCGCCACGCCGGGCCCGCCCGCCCCGTCCGGGCTCTGGGGCTTGCCCGCGATCCGGTCCAGCAGCAGCCGCGTCATGGTCCGGCCCATCTCCTCGATCGGCTGCCGCACGCTGGTCAGCGGCGGGTCCATGTGGCGGGCCACCACCGAGTCGTCGAAGCCGACCAGCGCCACGTCCTGCGGGATCCGGCGGCCGGCGGCGCGCAGCTCACGCCGGGCTCCCGCCGCCATGACGTCCGAGGCGGCGAAGACGGCGTCGAGGGCGGGCCGCCGGTCCAGGAGCTCGCGCATGGCCCGGCGGCCGCCGTCCTCGGTGAAGTCACCGACGCAGACCAGTTCCTCGTCGGCCGGGTGCCCGGCCGCGGCCAGGGCCTGCCGGTAGCCGTCCAGGCGGCACTGGGCGCCGTACACGTCCAGCGGGCCGGTGATCGTGGCGATCGCGCGGCGGCCCCGCCCGAGGAGGTGGCGTACGGCCTCGGCGGCGCCCGCGAGGTTGTCGGAATCCACGCTGGGCAGCGTCTCCCCGGCCGAGCGGCGGCCGCTGATCACGGTGGGGATGCCCAGCTCGGCCAGCAGCTCGGGCAGCGGGTCGCCCGCGTGGACGGAGACGAGCAGCACCCCGTCGACGCGGTGGCCGGAAAGGTACTGGGCCAGGCGGCGTCGCTCGCGGTCGCTGCCGGCCAGGGTGAGCACGAGCTGCACGTCGGTCTCGGCGAGGGCGGCGCCGACTCCGCGGACCACGTCGGAGAAGTACGGCTCGGCGAAGAAACGGGCCTCGGGCTCGGGAATCACGAGGGCGATGGCGTCGGTGCGGTTGGCCGCGAGGGCCCGGGCCGCGCGGTTGGGGACGTACGCCAGCTCGGCCACGGCCGCCTCGACGGCGGCCCTGGTGTGCTCGCTGACCTTGGAGGACCCGTTGATCACCCGGGAGACCGTGCCGCGCCCGACTCCGGCGCGCGCCGCGACCTCCTCGAGGGTCGGCCGTCCCCCACTGCGCCCGTGCCCGTTCATGGCTTCCTCCCGGTTGTGAATCTACCCCTTGACGACTGTGGGAGCGCTCCCACACTGTGTCACACGACACCCGGCACGTTTCGTCCTTCAGGGAGGATGCACATGCGAGCCCACACCCGAGCCCGAAGAACCCTTCTCACGGCAGGCACCGCGATGGGGGCGGCGGCCCTGCTGCTCGCGGGGTGTGCGCAGGACCCGGCCGAGAAGCCCGAGCCGGGAGCCCCGGCCGACGGCAAGGCGAAGACGACGCTGACCGTGGGGGTCTTCGGGGCCTTCGGCCTCCAGGAGGCCGGTCTCTACGACGAGTACACGGCGCAGAACCCCGGCATCCGCATCGAGCAGACCTCGATCGAGCGGAACGAGAACTACTACCCGCAGCTCCTCACCCACCTGGGCACCGGGAGCGGGCTCGCCGACATCCAGGCCGTCGAGGTCAACAACATCGCGGAGATCACCGCCACCCAGGCGGACAAACTGGTGGACCTGGGCAAGGCGGCGGGCGTGGACAAGTCCGCCTACCTGCCGTGGAAGTGGGCCCAGGGCACGTCGAAGGGCGGGGCGACCGTCGCCCTGGGCACCGACATCGGCCCTCAGGGCATCTGCTACCGCAAGGACCTCTTCGCGGCGGCCGGGCTGCCCACCGACCGGGCCGCGGTGGGGGCGCTGTGGGCGGGCGACTGGAACAAGTACCTGGAGGCGGGCAAGACCTACAAGGCGAAGGCCGGCGAGGGCAAGGCGTTCGTCGACTCGGCGTCGGGCGTGATGGCGGCGGTGACCGGGAGCAGCGCGCAGCGGTTCTACGACGAGCAGGGCAAGGTCGTCTACAAGACCAACCCCGCGGTGCGCGGCGCGTTCGACCTCGCGGCCTCGTTCGCGACCGAGGGGCTCAGCGCCAAGCTCCAGCAGTTCACCCCGTCCTGGGACCAGGGCTTCTCCAACGGCAACTTCGCGACCGTCTCCTGCCCGGCCTGGATGCTCGGCTACATCCAGGACAAGGCCGGTCCCGCCGGGAAGGACAAGTGGGACGTGGCGCCGGCGCCGAAGCCGAGCAACTGGGGCGGTTCCTTCCTCGTGGTGCCGAAGGCGGGCAAGCACGCTGAGGAGGCGGCGAAGCTGGTGGCCTGGCTGACGGCTCCCGCGCAGCAGGCGAAGCTGTTCGAGAAGCGGGGCAGCTTCCCGAGCGCGAGCGCCGCCTACACGCTTCCGGCGGTGTCGGGCGCGCAGCACGCGTACTTCGGGGGCGCCCCGATCGGCGAGATCTTCGCGCGGGCGGCGGAGGGGGTGCCGGTGACGGTGATCGGCCCGAAGGACCTGGTGATCGCGCAGAATCTGGCGGACATCGGGATGCTCCAGGTCGACCAGAAGGGCCGCAGCCCGCAGGAGGGCTGGGAGGCCGCGGTGAAGGCGATCGACAACGCCCTGGAGCAGTGAGGCCGCGGTGACGGACGATACGGCTGTCCTGTCTCCCTCCCCTTCCCCCTCCGCCGCCGGTGCGAAGTCGCCGGCGGCGGAGGGGGGCCGCCGGGGACAGGTGTGGCGCTCGCGCCGCTACCGGTGGGACCTGCGCTGGAGCCCCTACGCCTTCGTGGCGCCCTTCTTCCTCTTCTCCGCCGCCTTCGGGCTGTTCCCGCTGCTGTACACGGGCTGGGCGGCGCTGCACCAGGTGGAGCTGACCGACCCGGACGCCATGACGTGGGTGGGGCTGCGGAACTTCACCCGGCTGTGGGGCGACGAGTTCTTCTGGAACGCCCTGCGCAACACGGTCACGATCGGGCTGCTGTCCACGGTGCCGCAACTGGCGATCGCGCTCGGTCTGGCCCACCTGCTGAACTACCGGCTGCGGGGGTCGGCCTTCTTCCGGGTCGCCGTGCTCACCCCGTACGCGACCTCGGTGGCGGCCGCCACCCTCGTCTTCGTGCTGCTCTTCGGGCGGGACTACGGGATGGTCAACTGGGCCTTGTCGGTGGTCGGATTCGAGTCGGTGGACTGGCAGAACGGCACCTTCGCCTCCCAGTTGGCGGTCTCCACCATCGTGATCTGGCGGTGGACCGGCTACAACGCGCTGATCTACCTGGCGGCCATGCAGGCGATCCCGGGCGAGCTGTACGAGTCGGCCGCGCTGGACGGGGCCTCGCGCCGTCAGCAGTTCCTCCACGTGACCGTGCCCTCGCTGCGGCCGACGATCCTCTTCACCTGCGTGGTGTCGACGATCGGGGCGACCCAGCTGTTCGGGGAGCCGCTGCTGTTCAACGGCGGGGCGGGCGCCACGGGGGGCTCGGACCACCAGTTCCAGACGCTCGGGCTGTACCTGTACGAGCAGGGCTGGGTGAATCTGCACCTCGGGCGGGCCTCGGCCATCGCGTGGGCGATGTTCCTGATCCTGCTGCTGATCGCGGGCGCGGCACGGCTGCTGCGCGGACGGGGGGATTCCCGATGAGGGCACTGCGCGCGGGCCGGCTCACGTACGTGGTGCTCGTCCTGTTCACCGCCGGGTCGCTCTTTCCGCTGGTGTGGACGGCCATCGCGGCCTCGCGGAGCAATACGCGCCTGGCCCAGACCCCGCCGCCGTTCTGGTTCGGCGGGAACCTGTGGCGCAACCTCCAGGTCGCGTGGACCGACGCCCACATGGGCACGGCCCTGCTGAACACGGTGGTCGTGGCGGGCACGGTCGCCGCCGGCACCGTGGCGTTCTCCACGCTGGCCGGCTTCGCCTTCGCCAAACTGCGCTTCCGCGGCCGCGGGGTGCTGATGACGCTGGTGGTCGGGACGATGCTGATCCCGCCGCAGCTGAGCGTGGTCCCGCTGTACATGCTGATCGCGCAGCTGTCGTGGACGGACCGGCTCCAGGCGGTGATCCTGCCGACGCTGGTGTCCGCCTTCGGGGTGTTCTTCATGCGCCAGTACCTCTTGCAGGCGCTGCCCACCGAGCTGATCGAGGCGGCCCGGACGGACGGGGCCAGTTCGCTGCGGGTCGTGTGGCACGTGGTGTTCCCGGCGGCCCGTCCCGCGATGGCGGTCCTGGGGATGCTGACGTTCGTCATGGCGTGGAACGACTTCTTCTGGCCGATCGTCGCGCTGACCCAGAGCGGCAGCCCGACGGTGCAGGTGGCCCTGACGGGGCTGGGCCGGGGATACATCCCGGACCAGTCGGTGATCATGGCGGGCGCGCTGCTGGGCACGCTCCCGCTGCTGCTGGTGTTCCTGGTCTTCGGCCGCCAGATCGTCGGCGGCATCATGCAAGGGGCGGTGAAGGGATGACGGACGCGGAAGCCGGAGCGCGGTTCCCGGAGGGGTTCCTCTGGGGCGCGGCCACGGCGGCCTTCCAGATCGAGGGCGGCGCGGGACTGCGCGGGCCGTCCATCTGGGACACGTTCTGCCGTACGCCGGGCAAGGTGTACGGCGGCCACACCGGCGAGGTGGCGGTGGACCACCTGCGGCTGTGGCGGGAGGACGTCCGGCTGATGGCCGGGCTCGGGCTGGGGGCGTACCGGTTCTCGGTGTCCTGGCCGCGGGTGCTCTCCGGGGGGATCGGCTTCTACGACGCGCTGGTCGACGAGCTGCTCGCGCACGGGATCCGGCCGTGCCTGACCCTGTACCACTGGGATCTGCCGCAGGAGCTCGAAGCCGCCGGCGGCTGGCCGGAGCGGGAGACGGCCTACGCCTTCGCCGCGTACGCCGCACAGGTCGCGCAGGCGCTGGGCGACCGGGTGGAGCTGTGGACCACCCTCAACGAGCCGTGGTGCAGCGCCTTCCTCGGCTACGCCTCCGGGGTCCACGCCCCCGGCCGCACCTCCCCGGCCGACGCGCTGCGCGCCGCGCACCACCTCAACCTGGCGCACGGGCTGGCCGCGGCCGTGCTGCCCTCCACGGCCCGGGTCGGCATCGCGCTGAATCCGAGCGCGGTGCGGCCGCTGACCGGCTCCGCCGCCGACCTGGACGCGCGGCGACGGATCGACGCCCTCGCGAACCGGATCTTCACCGGGCCCCTGCTGCACGGCGCGTACCCGCAGGACCTGATGGAGGACACGGCCTCCGTGACGGACTGGTCCTTCGTGCGCCCCGGCGACGAGGCGCTGATCCATCGGCCGTTGGGCTTCCTCGGCGTGAACTACTACACCCCGGCGGTGGTCTCGTCGGCCCCGGACCGCGTCGGCCCGCGCGCCGACGGCCACGGAGCCACGGCCCACTCCCCCTGGCCGGCCGCGGACGACATCGCCTTCCACCAGCCTCCGGGCGAACGGACCGACATGGACTGGTCGATCGACCCGACCGGCCTGTACGACCTGCTGCTGCGCTTCGCCAGCGAGGCGCCGGGGCTGCCGCTCATGGTCACCGAGAACGGCGCGGCCTACGCCCCGGAACTGCACGACCCGGCGCGCATCGGCTACTTGGAGGCCCATCTCGCCGCCGTCCACCGCGCCTTGGAGGACGGCGCCCCGGTCGAGGGCTACTTCCTCTGGTCGCTGCTGGACAACTTCGAGTGGTCCTACGGCTACAGCAAACGCTTCGGCATCGTCCACGTCGACTACGACACCCAGGTCCGCACCCCGCGCTCCAGCGCCCGCTGGTACGCCCGGCTGGCCCGGACGGGAGCCTTGTAACCACGGGCGCCGGACTTCGGGCCCGGGGCGGCCCGGGGCCGGCCGGTCCGGGGCCCGGCCCCCGGAGCGGTGGACCGGTTCTCCGGCCGCACTCACGGCGCCGCCGCAGCCGCCGGTGACGAGGATCGACATGACCGTCTCCCTTTCCCTGACTCAATTCCCTAGACTGGACAGGTGACACAGATTCTGTGTGACACATTCCCTGCGTCACACAGATAAATTTGGAGCATGGAGAAGTCGATGTCAACGCATTTCCCCCCTTCGGGTGAGGCATGGAGCCGCGCCGAGCTGCTCGCGCGCATCGTCACCGAGAGCCGGCGGCACCACGCCGACTACGCGCTGCTCAGCCAGGCGATGGCCGACCACGTCGGCCTGCACCCCACCGACCTGCAGTGCGTCACCCTCCTCGACAGGGAGCCGGGCCCGGTCAGCACCGGCGACATCGCCCGCCTCACCGGCCTGACCTCGGGCTCGGCCACCCGGCTCGTCGACCGCCTGGTCAAGGCGGGCATCGTCGAGCGGCACGCCGACCCGAACGACCGCCGGCGCTCCCTCGTCACCCTCGCGCCCGAGGCCCGCGAACGCATCGGCGCGGCCTGGGACGCCCCCGGCCGCGCCTTCGGCGCCGTACTGGAGGGTTACTCCGACGCCGAACTCACCGTCATCGCCGACTACCTGCACCGCGCGGCGGAAGTCGGCCGGGCCCAGGCCGTACGCCTGGACTCAGCCGGCGCCACTGGCACCCCTGGAACCACCGGCACCGGCTGAGGGAACGAGCCGGTCAGGCGCCGCGCCGCTTGCGCCGGCCGCGCCGGACCCGCGGACCGCCCGGGCCGCCCCGGGTCCGCCCGTCCAGCGCGATCCACACCCGGATCTCGGTCCCGCCGAGCACCGAGCGCCCCAGCCGTACGTCGCCCCCGGTCGACTCCGCGACCCGGCGCACGATGTCCAGGCCGAGCCCCGTCGAGCCGTCGCGGCCCCCGTCGTTGCCGCGGCGCAGGGCGGCGTCCGGGTCGGCGATGCCGGGTCCCGCGTCCGAGACGAGCACGATGACCGCGTCCGGGGTGTCGTGGACGTCCACCGCGAACGGGGTGCCCTCAGGGGTGTGCCGGAAGACGTTGCCGAGCATGGCGTCGAGGGCGGCGGCCAGTTCGGGCCGCGCGACGGGGATCCGTACCGTACGGTCCACGCCCGCCAGCCGCACCTCGCGGCCCTCGTCCTCCGCCAGCGCCGACCAGAAAGCCATCCGGTCGCGAATCACCTCCGAGGCGTCGCAGCCGGCGCCGGCGCCCGGCCCGGCCGGGCCGGTGGCGGGGCGCTGCTCGCGGGCCGTACGGATGATGGTGTCGACCTCCCGCTCCAGCTGCTCCACGGCGGCCCGGGTCTGCTCGGCGGCCGGGCCGTCGCCGAGCGAGGCCGTGTTGAGCCGCAGCACCGTCAGCGGTGTCCGCAGCCGGTGCGAGAGGTCGGCGGCCAGCTCCCGTTCGTTGGCGAGGAGTTGCACCACCTGGTCCGCCATGGCGTTGAACGCGACGGCCGCCGAGCGGAGTTCCTTCGGGCCGTCCTCCGGAACCCGCGCCCCGAGCCGTCCCTCGCCGAGCTGGTGCGCGGCGTCCGCGAGCCGCTCGGCGGGCCGGACCAACCGGGCCCCGAGCCGGTCGGCGACGCCCACCGAGCCCACGATCAGGGCCAGTCCGACGCCCGCGAGCACCACCCAGGCGGTGGTGACCCCGTTGCTGACCTCGCTCTCCGGCACGAGGATCTCCACCACCGCGATGTCCCCGGAACCGAGCGCGGTGGGCTGGAGCAGCGCCGAACCCCCGCCCGGCACCGTCGCCGTCGTGGCCCGGCCCATCCGCCGGGTCTCGGCGACGACCCGCTCGCCCGCCCAGCCGTCGCCGATGTCCGCGGGCGGGCTGTCGCCGATCGCGGGCAGGTGGACGGCCATCCGCCCGGCGGCGCCCATCTGCGTGGTCTCCACGGCCTTGCGCAGCTGTGCCGGGTCGGTGGTGATGGAGAGGGTCGGCCCGATGGTGGCGGCCTGCCGTTCGGCGTTGGAGAACGCCCGGTCGCTGGCCATCTCCTGGACCACCAGCCCCAGCGGTACGGCGAAGGCCACGACCACCATGGCGGTGACCGCGAGGCACACCTTGACCAGCGCCCACCTCACCGGGGCGGCTCCAGCTTGACTCCCACACCCCGCAGCGTGTGCAGGTAGCGCGGGCGGGCGGCGGTCTCGCCGAGCTTGCGGCGCAGCCAGGACAGGTGCACGTCGATGGTCTGGTCGTCGCCGTACGACTGCTGCCAGACCTCGGCGAGCAGCTCGCGCCGGGCCACGACCACCCCGGGCCGCCCGGCGAGGAAGGCCAGCAGGTCGAACTCCCGCCGGGTCAGGTCCAGTACGGCGCCGTCCAGCTCGGCCTGGCGGCGCAGCGGGTCGATGGCCAGGCCGCCGACGCGCAGCACCCGCGAGGGCGGTTCGGCGGCGGCCGCCTGCGAGCGGCGCAGTACGGCGGCCATCCGGGCGGAGAGGTGTTCCACGGAGAAGGGCTTGGTGAGGTAGTCGTCGGCGCCGTCGTTGAGCAGGCGGACGATCTCCGCCTCGTCGTCGCGCGCGGTCGCGATGATCACGGGGACGTCGGTGATGCCGCGCAGCATCTTCAGGGCCTCGGACCCGTCCAGATCGGGCAGCCCGAGGTCGAGGATGACCACGTCGAAGCGGTGGTGGGCGACCTCGCGCAGGGCCTCCAGGGCGGTTCCGACGCTGCGCACGGTGTGCGATGCCTCGGTCAGGTGCCGGATGAGGGCGGAACGTACGAACTGGTCGTCCTCGACCACGAGCACACTTGCCATGGGCCGCACCGTAGTCCATTCGGGGGACCCGGGGAGGTGCCGGGCGCCTCTTGGGGCGGGTGGTGCAGTATGTGCTCGATGCTACGAGGACTTGTACATGCCATGGCGTGGACACTGGCGACCGGGGCCGCGGTGACCCTGTCGTGGTGGGGCGTGCACACCGTCATGTCGGGCACGGCCTACGATCCGCCGCTCGCGGTGCCGCTGACCACACGGCCGCTGTCCTCGTCCACGCACCGGGACCAGCCGGACCCGCCGTCCCCGGAGGCGTCGCCCACCCCCGCCCCGTCGCCGTCCCCCAGCGCGTCCGCCTCGGCCACGCCGGGCGCCACCACGTCCTCCCCGGCCAGGCCGTCCCCGAAGCCGCCGGGCGGACGGCAGCCGCGGCAGCCGGACGGGGACGCCGGCACGGTGAAGTCGTACACCGTCTCCGGCGGCCGGGTCGTCTTCGGCCTCGGGCCCTCCTCGGCCGAACTGGTCTCCGCGACCCCGGCGGCCGGCTGGCGGATGCAGGTGTGGAAGCAGGACCTGTGGATGCGGGTCACCTTCACCCGGGACGGCCGCGAGGTGTCGGTGTTCTGCACCTGGCACGACCATCCCCCGCGGGTCGAGATCGTCGACCCCTAGAAGGGGTCCGTCAGGACGCCGTCCCGGCGGCCGGGACGTTGCCCACCAGCACGAACTCGTTGTACGGGAAGACCTTGCCCATCGGCCGGCCGAAGGGGAAGGAAAAGGTGCGCAGGACGGAGATGCCGGCCCGGTCCGCGTGGCGGCGCAGTTCCTCGAAGCCGACCCAGCGGATGTGGGTGGCGTCGGACCGGAAGCCGACCTCCTGCGGGGTGATCATGACGACCTTGCCGCCGGGCGCCACGAGCGGGAGGTACTGCTCCAGCAGCTTCGCGGCTGTGTCCTCGTCGACGTGCTCCAGCACGTGCGCGACGAGCAGGCTGTCGAACGAGCCCGGACCGCAGTCGGGGGCGGTGGCCAGCTCGTCGGGGGTGTAGGCGTTCAGACCGCGCTCGCGGCAGGTCCGCACCGAATGCGGGTTGTGGTCGACGCCGACGCTGTCGGGGCCCAGGTTGAGGAGGTTGCGCCCGAGGCCGCACCCGATGTCGAGGACCCGTCCCAGCCGAAGCCTGCGCAGGTTCCACCGGTACGGCGCCTGCGTGGGCAGCAGGCGCTTGATCCCCGACTGTTCCAGGCGGGCGAGCCGCTGTGTGTAGTCGGGGGTGGCGGTGCTGGGCGCGGGTGCAGATGAACCGGGCTCAGCAGGCAATTCGGACATCGTCTGCCGTCTCCTGACGCGTCGTAGAGGGGCACCCCTCCGAGGTTCTCCAAGGCTACGCACGATCGGGCCAGAGCCAACACTTGGCAAACAGAAACCCTCGGCACGCACATCCGCATCCGGTCCGGAACGCAACGGGCGAGCGCACGGCCGGTGACCGGACGATCGCCCTACCGGAACACCGAAGGCGGCGGCTCCGGGGAGGCTACCGCCGAGGCGTCGTGTACGGGAAGGGCTCCGCCGGCGAAGTCCGCGAGGGCCCGCCCGTGCTCGACCCGCCCCGGGTGCGGATCGCTCGCCACCCGCCGGGTGAACTCCGCGACGGGCAGCTCCCGGTCGGCGGCCACGAGCACGGCGTTGCCGAAGCGCTTCCCGCGCCACACCACCGGGTCGGCGGCCAGCGCCAGCTGCCCGAAGCGGGACGCAGCCGTCGCGATCTGGCCCCGCAGGAACGCCAGCGGCGGTCCGTCCGCGAGGTTCGCCGCGTACCAGCCGCCGGGCGCCAGCGCGCGGCGCACGTCGTCCAGGAACTCGGCGCTCGTCAGGTGGGCCGGGGTGCGCGCGCCGCTGAACACATCCGCGATCACCAGGTCCGCCCAGCCGTCCGGGACCTTGGCCAGCCCCGCCCGCGCGTCCGCCGACCGGACGCGGACCCGCGCCTGCGGGTCCAGCGGCAGGTGCTCCCGTACGAAGGCCGTCAGGGCCGCGTCGATCTCCACGACCTGCTGGCCGGACCGCGGGCGGGAGGCGGCCGTGTAGCGGGCGAGGGTGAAGGCGCCGCCGCCCAGGTGCAGCACGTTCAGCGGCTGCCGGGCCGGAGCGCAGAGGTCGATCAGGTGGCCGATCCGCCGCTGGTAGGAGAAGTCCAGGTACCCGGGGTCGCGGAGGTCCACGTGCGACTGCGGGGCCCCGTCGATCAGCAGGGTCCATCCGTCCGCGCGCTCGCGGTCGGGTTCCAGCCGGGCCAGGCCGCCGTCGACCTGTCCGACGACCGCCTCGGCGCCGCCGCGTCCGCGCTGCCTGCCCTTGCCCTTTTCCTTGCCTGCCACCCCGCCATTGTGACGGGGCGGCGGCCGTGCCCGGTCAGCGGCAGTTGTCCGCGGCCTCGATCAGCCGGGCCGCCTCGCCGAGCGCCGCGCGCAGCACCGCCGGATCGGTGACCGGCCCGACGGCCTCCGGCGGGAGCAGCCAGCCGGTACCGCCCGCGGTGGGTGCGGCGGCCTCGCCGAAGCGCATCCCGCGGCCGTTGGTCTGCGTACACGCGCTGCCCGGCAGGTCCCAGGCGTCGGCGGTGCCGGGCGGGACGAGGAAGCCGAGGGTGTCGCCCGACCCGTCGTGCAGGACCGGCCCGACGCCGTCGGCCCGGCAGGCGGCCCGGCGGATGATGTCCACCGCCTCCAGCCCCTGCCGGGTGGGCACGGTGACCAGGTCCGGCTCACCGCCCGGACCGGCGCCGGGCCCGGGCGCGGTGTGCGTTCCAGTGCTCTCCATGCCGGCCTCCACCAAGGGAACCCCTCCTCGATCCGCGTACGAGCCGGGAGCGGGGAGTAGTCGCCTCCCACTCCGCACGGGTTCAACGCACGGGAACGTCAACGGGTGCGGCACCAAGACGCCGCAAAGGATGGCAGTTCATGGCGGATCACGGGTGAGATATCCGTTTTGTAGCCAAACACCGTGTGAACACCCCGTCACTGACGGTACGTTCGTGCCCGCCGGGCCACCCCCTCCCCAGGAGGCATCCCCGGCGCTGCGTCCCTCGCCAGAGAGGCCCACGTCCATGGCGGCGTCCCCCCACTCACCCAACTCCACGTTCCGGCGGCTGCGCGGACAGCGCTCCCCGGCCGAGTTCGCGGCCCTGGTGCGCCGGTCGGCGAAGGAGATCGGAGAAACGGTTTCCTGCGACGCCCGCTACATCGGCAGGGTCGAGTCCGGGGAGATCCGCTGTCCCAATTACGCCTACGAGCGGGTCTTCCTCCACATGTTCCCCGGCCGCACCCTCGCCGACCTGGGCTTCCCGCCGCGCGAGGCCGTCCGGGGGCGCGCGGCGCACCGCGACCCCCTCTCCGTCCCCGCCCGCCACCGCCCCGGCCCCCATCCCAAGGAGAGCGACGTGCTGCGTCGCGCGTTCATGGCGGGAGGCTCCGCGACCGTGGCGGCCGCAACGCTCAGCCTCACCCTGCTCGGTGACACCCGCCGCGCCGCCCCCGCCCGCGCGGGCGAGTCCGAGGCCGCCGCCGTGGAGGACGCCGTGCGCCAGATCCGGCTGCTGGACGACCGGCACGGGGCGGACGCCCTCTACCGCCGGGCCGCCGAACCCCTGCGCACCGCGTACGCGCTGCTCGACGCGGGGGCCGCCCGCCAGTCCACCGAGGACCGGCTGCACGCGGGCGCCGGGGAGCTGGCCGTCTCGGTCGGCTGGCTGGCCCACGACTCCGGCCGCTTCGACGACGCCCGCTCGCACTACGCGGAGGCCCTGGCCACGGCCCGGGTCGCGGGGGACGCGGGTCTGGAGGCGCACGCCTTCAGCAACATGGCGTTCCTGGCGCGGGACTGCGGCCGCTCCCGCGAGTCCGTACGGGCGGCCCAGGCGGGCCGGCGCGCGGCCCGCTCCCTCGGCTCCCCGCGGCTGCTGTCGCTGCTCGCGCTGCGCGAGGCGGGGGGCTGGGCGGGGCTGGCCGACCGCAAGGCGTGCGAGGAGGCGCTGGCCCGCGCCCACACGGAGTTCTCCCGGGGCGAGGGGGATTCGGACCCCGAGTGGATGTCGTTCTTCGGCGAGGCCGAACTGGAGTCCCTGGAGGCCCGCTGCTGGGCGGCGCTCGGGGAGTACGCCCGCGCGGCCCGGCACGCCCGCCGGGCCGCGGACCTCCAGGACCCGCACTTCGCCCGGAACGTGGCCCTCTACACCGCCGAACTCGCCGGCGACCTGGCCCTCGCGGGCGCCCCGGACGAGGCCGCCTGGGCGGGCGGGCGGGTGCTGGACCTGCTCGCCGAGGTGCAGTCGACGCGGATCCGGTCGATGCTCTCCGGGACCGCCCGGGCCCTGGTTCCGCACCAGCGCTCACCGCGCGTCGGCACCTTCCTGACCCGGCACGCGGCGGTCTGAGGACGGCGGCCGCCGGGGAAGCGCGTCAGCCGTCCAGGTGTCCGGTGTCGTTCCAGCGCTCCAGCGCGGGGGCCCCGTACGCCCACCCGAGGACGGACAGCGAGGTGGGCTCCAGGCGGATGCGGGCGCCGAAGGAGGCTTCGAAGCCGAGCCAGCGAGCGGCGAGGGTGCGCAGGATGTGGCCGTGCGCGAAGACCAGGACGTCGCGCTCCGCGGCGCGCGCCCAGGCGACCACCTCGTCGGCGCGGGCGGCGACGTCGGCCACCGACTCGCCGCCCGGCACCCCGTCGCGCCAGATCAGCCAGCCGGGGCGGACCGCCTGGATCTCGGCCGGGGTCATGCCCTCGTAGTCGCCGTAATCCCACTCCATCAGCGCGTCCCACGGCTGGGCCCGGACCCCGAAGCCCGCGAGGTCGCAGCTCTCGCTCGCGCGCACGAGCGGGCTGGTGCGGACCTCCAGGCCGCGCAGGCCCGCCCACGGGTCCCGGGCCAGCCGCTCGCCGAGCAGCTTCGCCCCGCGCCTGCCCTCCTCCAGCAGGGGCACGTCCGTGCGTCCCGTGTGCTTGCCGAGCTGGGACCACGCCGTCTGGCCGTGGCGGGCCAGCAGGATGCGGGGGGCCATGTGATTTCTCCCGGTATCTGAGAGTTCGCGCGTTTTACGGTGCTTCCGTCGCCCGACCATCATCCATCACTCGAACAGCGGACCTCCCACCCCCCGCACCCCACGGGCCTCCGGCGCCCCCTGCGTCCCAGTTACCGGTTTCCGCCGTAAGTCCACGATTGTCAGTGGCGGATGGGACACTTCCGCCCGTGAGCTCCTACCCGCCCAGCGTCCCTCCGCAGAGCAGCCCGCGGCAGCCCCCGCAGCCGGCGGTCGCCCGGCCGGCGGCCCCGCGCCCGGCGACCCTGCGGCAGCGGCTCGCCGGCCTGCGCGGCCCCGCCGTCCCGCCCCGCCCGCTCGACGCCCGCGCGCTGGCGGCCCTCGCCGCCAACCCCGGCTGCGGCAGACGCGCCCTGCTCGACGGCGCCGGAGTGGACAAGACCGCGCTGGCCTCGGCGCTCGGCTCGCCCGCCGCCTTCGGGCAGTCGCAGTTCGCGATCGTCCGCGGGAACTCCTTCGAGGCCAAGGTCAAGGGCGACGGCGGAGCCGCGCTGCTGCGGCTGGTCCACGAGCACCTCGGCGCCGGCGCCGAGCCGCCCGGGCCGCACGCCCGCGTCCCCGACCTCACCACCGAGGAGAACACCGTGAGCGACAACAACCCCGCCCGTCACCTGTCCGACGCTGGCGACGCCGTCCGCGCCTTCAACCACACCTCCCGCGCCGTCGCCCGCGACTGGGAGGTCCCCAGCCACGCGTACAGCGCCCTCGGGAACCTCTCCTACATGGCCGGGATGCTGGAGCAGGCCGTCCAGCAGTCGGTCCGGCCGGTGATGCAC
>NZ_JBEOXU010000062.1:0-35620 GCF_040296725.1 Streptomyces sp. NPDC002044 | reverse complement strand
GCCTCGGCCAGGACTCCTGGCACTTCCAGCGCGCCGCGCTGCGCGGGGTGGTCCGCGCCGTCTACTGGGACCAGCGCAGCCACGGCCGCAGGGACTCCGGCGTCAGGGGGTGGTCCGGTCCGGGAAGGCGAAGGTGTACCCGTGCGCGCTGAGCCACGGGAGGTACTCCTTCAGCGCGGCGACCGTCTCGCTGCGGTCTCCGCCGCCGTCGTGGAAGAGGACCGTCGGCTGCCGGGGCAGCCCGTTCTCCACCGCGGACACGATGGCCGGCAGGCCCGGCCGGCTCCAGTCCCTGGGGTCCACGCTCCATCCGAGCGGCCGCATGCCGCTCGCGGCCGCGATCGCCCGGCTGTCCGGCGTGAACGCTCCGCCCGGAGCACGGTAGTAGTCCACGGCGACGCCCGGCGCCGCCTTCTCGATCATGTCCTTGGCGTCGAGGATCTGCTGCTTCTGGTAGGCGACGGGCTTGTGGTCCATCGTCACGTCGTGATCGACGGTGTGGTCACACAGCCGGTGTCCGGCGGCCGCGACCTCACGGACCAGGTCCGGGTACGCGCGCGCCTTGGTTCCGATCATGCAGAACGTCGCCTTGACGTCGTTCTCCTTGAGCACCCGCAGGACCTGGGGCGTCCAGGTGGGGTCCGGGCCGTCGTCGATCGTGATCGCTATGGCGCGGCCGGCGCCCTCGGCGAGGCGGGAGATGCCGAGCGGAACCCCGGACGCGGCCGCCGCGGCGGGTGCCTTCGCCGCATTGCCGGCCGGTGCCTTCGCCGGGCTACCAGCGGGTGGCTGGGCCGGGTTCGGGCCGGCGGGGACGTCCGTCGCCGCGATGGCCGGAGCCCCCGCCGCGGCGAGGAGGCCCAGGACGGCGGCCGCCACGGTGACGCTGGTCCGCCGCCGGGTCCCGGAACTGCTGACGATGCCCATGGATGTGCTTCCCCTTGTGCTCGGCCCCCGGTCTGACGTTCTCGCACCAGGCTACGGAAGGGACGGCGGAGTCCTCCTCGTCCGTTCGGCCGGTATCCAGGTCCGCTCGTGGCACTGGATCCCGTGCCACGTCTGCCCAGGACGGTATTCATGTCGACAAAGAGACGTCGTTTTGCACCGTTTGGATAGATTCATCACACCAAAGAGCTTTCACGCAACACGACTCACGAAAAGTTTTTCACGTATTGCTTGACGGGTGTGGTGCGGACAGGCGATGCTCTTGCTGCGCAGCCACACCGGCCGCGGCACCGGGGAGTGCCACCGGCCAGAAGTCGAGATCGCGCCAGGGAGCGGACAGTGAACATCGTCGCCACGCAGCAGACCGCCGCCGCCACGGCCCAGGAGGTTTCGGCGAGGGCCGAGGTGCCGGCGCAGCTGCCGCGCATCGACAACGCCCGCGAGGTCGCCCCGGCTGACGCCCGCGCCCTGTCGAAGGTCTTCTTCCTCCGCCTCGCCACCCTGGAGGAGGGGACCCCGGAGCGCCAGTACGTGCGCAACACGCTGATCGAGATGAACCTGTCCCTGGTCCAGTTCGCCGCGCGCCGCTTCCGCAACCGCACCGACGGCACCGACATCGAGGACCTCATCCAGGTCGGAACGATCGGTCTCATCAAGGCCATCGACCGCTTCGACCCGGCCATGGGCAACGAATTCACGACCCTGGCCCTCCCCTACATCACCGGGGAGATCAAGCGTCACTTCCGCGACGCCACCTGGGCGGTGCACGTCCCGCGGCGGCTGCAGGAGCTGCGCATCCAGCTGGCCCGCGGCAAGGAGGAGCTGAGCGCCGACCTCGACCGCGCGCCGACGGTCCGCGAGCTGGCGACCCACCTGGGCCTCAGCGACGACGAGGTGATCGAGGGACTGGTCGCCGCGAACGGCCACTCCAGCCAGTCCCTCGACAACGACCAGGACGAGTCGTCCGACAGCGCCCCGCGCGCCCTCGCCGACACCCTCGGCGACGAGGACCCGGCCATGGAGCTCTTCGAGGACCTCCACAGCCTGGCGCCCCTGCTGGAGCAGCTCGCCGGACGCGAGAAGCTGATCATCCAGATGCGCTTCGGCCAGGAGATGACGCAGGCTCAGATCGGCGCGCGCCTCGGCATCTCCCAGATGCAGGTCTCCCGGCTTCTCACGCGCACGCTCAGCCGTCTGCGCGAGGGCATGCTCGCCACCAACTGACGACATCCGGGAGCCTTTGCTCCCGGACCCCTCCCGCGGGGTCAGCGCGGGAAGGCCCACGGAAGGGGCCGCCGCAGAACGGGGTGAATGCCATGCAGGACCTGTACCTGGTCGAGAACTCTCCCACCGACCATCCGCTGGAGTGCACGTGCGGGCCGCTCCGCGCGGCGCAGGCGCGCGACGCCGCGTGCGGCTTCCTCGCGGACCTCAATCCGCCGCCGCCGGAGTCGACCGTCCAGAACGTGCTGCTGCTGGTCTCCGAGCTGGTCACCAACGCGCTGCGCCACGCCGGTGCGGTCACCGCGCTGAACCTCCGCGCCGACCGCCACCTCATCCAGGTCACCGTCGAGGACCCCAGCCCGGCGCACCCCCAGGACCGCAGCCCCGACCTCAGCGGCCGGACCGGCGGGTTCGGCTGGCCCCTGATCCAGCGCCTCGCCCACTCCGTGACCGTCGTCCAGCCGCGGTTCGGCCCGGGCAAGGCGATCATCGCGGCGCTCCCCCGCTGAGCCGGCGTCCCGTAACTCCCCGGTCTCCCGGGACGGCGCACCCCGCCCGTCGCACGAGCCGGCCGGCCGGACGTCTCCTTCGGCCCTTGCGGCCCATTCGCTCCGACGCTCCGCACCGAACCGGCCCGCGTCGGTGGTCAAGGCGGATTCGCCCGCCGCAACCGGGGTATCCGGGGCTCTGTCAGAGCAACGGAACGATGACGACAGGACAGCCGATGCCCACGCACGAACTGCGCACGTCCCTCACCACCCTGCGCGAGCAGGCCGCGGACCCGTCGCTGTCCCCGGGGGAACGCGCCCATCTGGCCGACCTGGTGACCCGGCTCGAGGCCGCGGCCGCCCGCGAGGACCACGCCGACAACCACTCCGCCGAGGGCGGCCTGCTGGAGGGTCTGAACCAGTCACTGGCCCGCTTCGAGATCAACCACCCGCGCATCGGCGCGACGCTCGACAGCATCGCGCGGAGCCTGACCTCGATGGGCGTCTGACCTCCGGGACGTCGGGAGGGGCGGGTCGGTCAGGCCCGCCGTGACCGGTACAGGTCGCGGAGCAGGGCGATCTCGGCTCCGTGGTGCAGCACTTCCTGGTTGACCCACCAGACGATGTCGAGGAACGGTTCCTCCGCGTCGCTGCCGTGCGGGTACGTGCAGTGGCCCACGGTGTCGAGGGCGGCGTCATCGGCGGCGGCGAGCGCCTTCCGCCAGGCCGCCGCGCCTTCGGTGAGGGCGGCGACGGCCCCGGCGGCGTCCCCGCTGACGACATGGTCGTCGCGGGTCCGCACGCGTGCGCCGACCGTGTGCTCGGCGCGGAGCGACAGCATCTCGGCGAGGTGGCTCAGCCGCCAGGCCAGCGTGGTGAAGGGCGGCGGCCACGGGTGCGGGTACGCCGCGGCGTCACGCCCCCAGGGACCGGCGCCGGCCAGGAGCGTCGCGCGCGCCCCCGGTCCGTCCGCGCGCCTGCGGACCGACCAGCAGTCGGGCACCGGCTCCCAGAGGTACTCCTCGTCCGTCATCGGGACGGTCTTGGTCTCCGCGCCGTCGCCGCTGTCCATGGAGGGCCCCGCGATGCGGCCGACGAGGCGCTCGGTCGCGAAGTCGAACTGCTCCAGCAGCGGGGCCAGACGGGGTGGGATCACGGGATGCTCCTGTGGTGTGCTGCTCGGTGCGGGACGGGCCGGGGCCCCGGCCCCGGCAGGAGCCGCCACGAGCCCGTCAGCCTGGCACAGCGCCCACCCCGCCGCATCCCCGTTTCCGTGCGCCTCCACGGGCGGGCGGGCCAACGGCCGTCCACGGGCCGCGCGTTCGGCGCGGGCGGCGCCGCCCGGCCCGGCGCCAGGGACGGAACGGTTTCTCAGGGGTGGGCGCCGGGGCCCGACGGGTGGGCACCCGGGCCCGCCGGACGGGCGGCCAGCGGCGTCGGGGAGAGGTCGGTGGTCTCCTCGCCGGGTTCCAGGAGCGTGTCGGCGGCGCCCACGATCAGGGGATCCGGGAGGCCCACCGCCTCGGGGTCCTTGTTGGCGTAGTCCAGTCGCCAGAGCAGGTGGCGCATGGCCTGGAGCCGCGCCCGGCGCTTGTCGTTGCTCTTGACCACGGTCCAGGGGGCGTCGGCCGTGTCGGTGGCGCGGAACATGGCGATCTTGGCCGTCGTGTAGTCGTCCCAGAGGTCGAGGGAGGCGATGTCGGTGGGCGAGAGCTTCCACTGCCGCACGGGGTCCACGCGGCGGATGGCGAAGCGGGTGCGCTGCTCGGCGCGGGAGACGGAGAACCAGAACTTGACCAGGTGGATGCCGTCCTCGACGAGCATCGTCTCGAAGGACGGGCACTGGCGCAGGAACAGCCGGTACTCCTCGTCCGTGCAGAAGCCCATGACCCTCTCCACGCCGGCGCGGTTGTACCAGGACCGGTCGAAGAACACGATCTCGCCGGCGGACGGCAGGTGGTCGACGTAGCGCTGGAAGTACCACTGCCCCGCTTCGCGCTCGGTGGGCTTGTCGAGGGCGACGACCCGGGCACCTCGCGGGTTGAGGCGTTCGGTGAACCGCTGGATGGTGCCGCCCTTGCCCGCCGCGTCCCGGCCCTCGCAGACCACCACGACGCGGGCGCCGGTCTCCTTCGCCCACTTCTGCAGTTTGAGCATCTCGATCTGCAGGATCCGCTTGGCGCGCTCGTACTCGCCGCGCCGGATCTTGCGCTCGTACGGGTGGTTCTCGCGCCACGTCCGGATCGGCAGGCCCGCGCCGTCGAGCAGGACGGGCTGTTCGGGACGGCTCGCGTCGACCCGGAGCCCGGCCAGAAGCAGCTCGTGCTGCCGCGCTTCCGCCTGATCGCTCATCCCGTACGCCTTCCTCTCGGGGGCCGCCGCGCCGCGAATCGGCGCGCACCGCCCTGCGCGGCGCCTACCCCTGCACGGACGGCCTAACCGGCCTGTGCCCTCCCGTCCCGGGCCCGGGCGGGAGCGGCGGGCGCCACCGTCCGGGCGCCCGCGAGATGCGCGCCGCCGGGCCGCGACGGAGCATGGCCGTGGGCTCTACCCGCTCCGCCCGCAGCACCTTTCCGGCACCCCCAGGACGGATGGAACACGATGCAGACCCAGAGGTACGAGCTGGTCTTCGAGGACGGTCCCGAGTCGGGACAGGACATCGTGGTGGTGTCCGTGACCGGACAGAAGGGGCCGGGCGGCCACCCCGTGTACGCCGACGAGACCGGCATCGTACGGGCCGAGATCAGCGACCGCGGCGAGGTCCGTGTCCTGCCCAGCGGCGGCGGCCAGGAACCGGCTCAGCGGGTGAGCGCGCGGGCGCTGCCGTCCTGACCTTCCGCCGCCCCGCGCGCCGGGGCGGCGCCCTTCCCGTTCAGGCCGTGGTGACCCGGGCCGCGGCGTCGCGGCTGCCCGATTCCCAGGGCGGGGGCGAGGCCAGGTCGGTCCAGGCGGCGAGGGCCTCACCGTCGACGCAGACGATGCCGAGCCCGTCGGCGTACTCCAGGGCCGGGGCGGTGTAGGAGCTCGTGGTGACGACGATCGCCACGTCGGCGTCGTGTACGGCGAAGCAGGTGCCGCCGAAGCGCTGGAGGTCCTGCGAGCCGACCCGGTTGGTGTCGGAGTAGTGCTTGCACTGGACGACGATGCGCAGTCCGTCCGGGGTCGTGGCGATCACGTCGGCGCCCAGGTCGCCCGCGCCGCCCACCACTTCCACGGGCGTGCAGCCGTCGCGCGCGCAGAGCGCGGCTATCGTGTGCTCGAAGCCGTCGGCGTCGACCGCGGCGTGGTCCAGCGCACCGGCGTCGACGTCCGGGACCTGCCGGACGTCCGGCCGTACGTCCGGGAGCTCCCGGGTGTCGGGCCCGTCCAGTACCGCGGTCACCTCGATCATGTACGGATCCCCGTACGGTGCCGGGCCGCGGCCGGGCCGGGCGGCGGAGCGGCGGCGGCGGACCGGCGACACTCCCCACTTGGCCAGCGCCACTCCGGCCGCCAGGACCAGCGCCGTCACGACGGGTACGACCGGCACCCCCGGTCCGGACCCTCCGGCGGCCTTGAGGAACACGGCGAGGCCGCCCACGCAGATCCCCACGAGCCCCACGGCCAGCACCACATCGCGGCCGAACGACGCGGAACCGCGCCCCGCCGTCCTTCTGCCTTCCCCCGGCACGGTCATGCGGGAGCCCTCCCTCGTGTGATGCGGACGTGCTGCGTACGTGCTGCGGACGCGCGGCGGACACCGGCGTGCGGGTCGGCGCTTCGAGCGGATCAGTGCTTGAAGATGTCCTTGATCTTTTCCTTGGCCTGGCGGGCATGGCCCTTCGTCTGCTCGGCGCGGCCCTCGGCCGTCATCCGCTCGTTGCCCACCAGGCGTCCGGCCGTCTCCTTGAGCTTGCCCTTGACCTGCTCGGCCTTGGCCCGGCCCTTCTCGTTGTTCGGCACAGCTGATCACTCCCCGGGACGACGGGAACTCTTCGTACGGATGCGTCTGACCCGGATCACGGCCTCCAAACGCGCAGGTCAGGATCAGGAACCGGAAATCTTCTCCTCGAAGAGGTCCGCCATGTGCCGCTGGAGGGTCATCAGGTCCGACAGCGTGTACAGCCCCTGCCCGGGGCCGGGCTCCCCGCCCCGCGGGCCCTGCTCGTGCCCGGCGGCGACAGCCCTCACCTGGTTCGCCGGATCCGGCAGGTACGTGAGGCCGTCGACACCGAAGCGGGCCCGGCCGCCCGGGCGGGCCGCCTCCGCGTCGGCCAGGTCGGCCAAGGCGGGCGGCTGCGCGAACGTCCCGGAGTAGAACTCGATCACGGGTGTCTCGTTGAGGCCGTACACCTTCCACACGTACGCGGCGTGGAAGCGGCCGCCCAGCTCGATGGACAGAACGTCTCCGGGCCGCAGGAAGGTCAGGGAACGCGGCGAGCCCGGCCTGCGCGTCAGCGGGACGGGCGGCGAGCACAGGAGCCGCTTGATCTCCTCGGACTGCCGCGCGAAGGCGTCGCTGAGCACGACATCGCGGTTGAGGGCGTCCACCGCCTCGACCGCGGCCGCGGTGACCGCGGGGTCCTGGAAGCCGTACTTGTGCAGCAAGGTAGCGAGGGCGACCCGGACGACGTTCCGCGTCGCGGGGCGTGCCTCGTGGGAGTCGAGCAGGCAGCGCCAGCGGGTGAGCACCGGGGTGACCACGTCGCGGGTCAGTTCCTCGTGGGAAGGCAGCGGGGTGACCATCTGCCAGTGCACCCAGCGCGCCAGCTCCTCGTCCAGGGCCCGCACGTGCCCCTTCGCCGCCAGCTTGTCCAGTACCTGTTGGTGCTTCATGCCGCCCCGCTCCCCGCGCCCCGCCCGGTCCGCCGGCGGCCAGGCTAGCCGCTGCCCCGGCACCGCCCGCCCGCGGCCCGGTGTCCCGCGAAGGAGGTGATCGCTTTCCGGGGGGCCCGGCGCCCGCAACGCCCGTGGGGCCGGACTCCTTCAGGAGTCCGGCCCCACGGGCGGAAGGTGCGGGAACCGTCACACGGGGCGGCCGCCGAAGGGGCCGCCGATGCCGTAGTAGAGGCCGATCTCCTCGCGGTACTGGGTGTCGGCGAGGTGCGTGGCCCGGATGAACTCCGGGGCGTCCTTGATCTGTTCCTTGGTCCGGTCCACGTAGATCTTCTGCTGCTCCGGGTCGACACGGGTCACGGTGCCCGCGGGGAGGAGCACTTCCTTGCCGAAGATCCACACTCCGGTGTCGACCACCACGTAGGCGTCACCGGCCTCGTACGAGTGCTTGTCGACCTTGCCGATGCTGCCGTCGGTCGCCTCGACCTTGTAGCCGGTCAGGTCGGCGCCGGCCAGGTAGCCCGAAGTCGCCGGGTGGCTCCACGCATGCTCGGTCATGTGAACACAACTCCTTCGGTCATCGTGCGGTGAGTCGGTGGGTGTGTCGGTACGCCGCCGTCAGGGGCACGGGGCGTACCGGTCCGTCCCGTTGCACCGCGTGCCCCGGAAGCCGGGGCTCACACGTCCCGTTCCGAGACGGTGGGAGGGGGTGCCCGCCGCGGCGCGGTCGGGTCAGGCCGGCGGGACGCCGAACGGCATGCCGCTGACGCCGGAGCCGTAGTGCGTGCCCAGCGCCCGGCGGTAGTCGTCGTCGCCCAGGTGCTCGTCCCGGTGGAACTCCGGGGCCGCCTTGACCTGGTCCTTCGTACGGTCCACGTACACCGTCCGCTCCTCGTGGTCGATGCCGATCACCGTGCCCGCGGGGAGCAGGACCTCCTTGCCCAGGATCCACACGCCGGTGTCGACGACCAGATAGGCGTCGGTGACCTCGTCGGAGTGCTTGTCGACCTTGCCGATGCCGCCGTCGGTCGCCTCGACCTTGTAGCCGGTGAGTTCGGCTGCCAGGTAGTCGACCCCGGCCCGGTAGGCCCACACGTTCTCGGTCACGCGAAACCACTCCTTCGATCAGCTCCGTGGCGCTGCCGCCCGCCCGTGGGCCGGGGTGGCAGGCGCTCCGTCGACGGCTCGCCTGCCCCGCGCCCGGCGCCTCAACCCGCGGGGTGCGGGCGTGCCCGTCGACACCTCTGGTCGGCGCCCGCATGGTAGGGGTGGGGTGGGGTGGGGAAGGCGCGGGGCGATGTGAACGGCGGACCGATGGGCGGCGGCATGCGAAGCGTGGGCGTGGAAGAGGAACTGCTGCTGGTGGACGCCCATAGCGGCGAACCGGCGGCCCTGTCGGGGGTCGTACTGGCGGCCGCCGACAGGGCCGCCGGGCACCTGCCGGGCCGTGGTGGGGAGCCTGCCCACACCTTCGAGAAGGAGATGCAGAAGGAGCAGCTGGAGTTCGCCACGAAACCGGTGACGGAGATGGGCGAACTCCAAGAGGAGATCACCCGGTGGCGGGCGGAGGCCGCCCGGCACGCGGCGTCCGCCGGGGCGCTGGTGGCCGCCCTCGGCACCTCCCCGCTGCCCGTCCGGCCCTCGTTGAGCGCGGGCTCGCGCTACGAGTGGCTTGCCGAGCAGTTCGGCCTGACCGCGCAGGAGCAGCTGACGTGTGGCTGTCACGTCCACGTGTCGGTGGAGTCGGACGAGGAGGGGGTCGCGGTCCTGGACCGGATCCGTCCCTGGCTGCCCGTGCTCACGGCGATCAGCGCGAACTCGCCGTTCTGGCAGGGCGAGGACACCGGCTACGGCAGCTACCGCAGCCGGGTCTGGAACCGGCTCCCGTCGGCCGGAGCCACGGACGTCTTCGGGTCCGCCGACCGCTACCACGAGCAGGTCCGCGCCATGCTCGACACCGGCGTACTGCGCGACGAGGGCATGATGTACTTCGACGCCCGGCTGTCCGCCGCCTACCCGACGGTGGAGGTCAGGGTCGCGGACGTCTGCCTCGACGCGACGACCCCGGTCCTGCTCGCGGCCCTGGTGCGCGGCCTGGTCGAGACCGCCGCCCGCGAATGGCGGGACGGGCGGCCACCGGCCAGGATCGGAACGGGTCTGCTGCGCCTCGCCTCCTGGCGGGCCGGCCGCTCGGGGCTCGACGGCCCGCTCATCGATCCCGGAACCATGCGGGAGACGTCGCCCGCCGGAGCCGTCGAGGCGCTCTACGCCCATGTGCGGGAAGCCCTGGCCGACCACGGCGACGACGAACGCGTCCGGGAGGGCGTCGCCCGCCTCCTGGAGCACGGCAACGGGGCACGCGTCCAGCGCGAGCTGCTGCGTACCGAAGGGGACCTCGCGGCCGTGGTCACCCGCTGCGCGGAGATCACCGCCGGCGGCGACGCCTGATCGGCGCGGCACGCCCCTGATCATCGCGGCGTCCGCGGACCCGGTTAGTGAACCAGCCGGGTGCTGCCCCGTTTGAGCCCCCGGATCCGGGCCACACGCGTGGATACAGGGATCCCGCGGCGGTGAGCGGCGCGGGATCCCGAGCGGGCCCGAGCCGCGTGATGGCATCCCCCCGTCATCACGCGGCCGGCGCTCGGGAGGCACGGTGAGCTGCCGCCCGGATCCGCACGGCAACCGGACGCCCTGCCCGGCACTCCCCCCGCCCGGGCGCGGCGCGATCCGGCACTCCCCCGGCACCGGCGCTTCAGCAGCCGGATCCGGGCACGGATCCCGGGCGGCAGCCCCGCCCCCTGCACCGCTTACCCGCCTGGACGCAAGCGGCGTACACGGCGTACCCGCCCGGACGCACGCTCCCGGCCGGACGGGCAGGCCCCGTCCTCCGGCCGCCGCACCCGGGGTGCGCCCCTGCACGGCCAGGGCGACGATGAGGGTGTGGAGGAAGCACAGCTGCCCGCCGTGCCGGGTGAGGGGCGGGTGCGCGATGCGTGAGGACGCGATGCGTGGGGACCTGCCGCAGGATCTGATCAGCGGCGCCGCCCAGGACGCCGGAGGATGGCTGGGCGCCCTGCCCGTCGCGCTGGTCGCCACCAGCGCCGACGGGCAGATCGTGCGCTGGAACCACGGCGCGCAGGACCTGCTGGGCTACGCCCCGCCCCAGGTGCTCGGGCGGCACATCTCCGATCTGCTGCACCCGGGGGCCGACCGCAGTCTGGGCCGTTCGCTCTGGGAGACGGCCGCCACCGGCCGCGGGGTGATGGGGACGGTCACCACCTGGCACCGCGACGGCCACCCGCTGGAGCTGGAGATCTGGGCGTGCCCCGTCACCGACCGCCGCCCGGGCGCCTCGGCGGTACTGGTGTTCGCCGCCGACGCCCACGCGGCGCGGCGCATCCGGGGCTCTTCGGCGGTGTGGGACGGGCTGTTCGCCCGCTCCCCCGTGGGCATCGCCGTCCTCGATACCCAACTGCGCTTCCTGCAGGTCAACCCGGCGCTCGAAGCGATGAACGGGCTCGCCGAGTCCGCCCACGTGGGGCGGCGCCTGGCCGAGGTGCTGCCCGAGGTGAACGCGGGCGAGATGGAGGAGGCCATGCGCCGGGTCCTGGAGACCGGCGAACCGGTCCTAAACCGGCGGCGCACCGGCCGCACACCGGCCGATCCGGATCACGACCGCGTGTGGTCCTGCTCCTACGTACGCGTCCAGGACCCCGGCGGGCGGCCGATCGGTGTCATCGCCTCCCTCCTCGACGTCACCGAGCAGCAGCACGACCACACCGAGGCCGAGGCGGGACGGCGCAGGCTGGCGCTGCTCAGCGAGGCGAGCGCGCGCATCGGCTCCAGCCTCGACCTGGAGCGCACGGCGCAGGAACTGGCCGACCTCGCCGTCCCGCACCTCGCCGACGCGGTCACCGTCGACGTCCTGGAGACCCTCGCGCACGGCGGCGAGCCGGGCCCGGGGCTGACCGGGGGCATCGCCTTGCGGCGCCTGGGCAAGGCCCCGCTGACCGGCTCCGCCGTCACCCACATCCTGGCGCCGCGCGGCAGGACCCTCACCTTTCCGGCGGCCGCCCCGTACACCCAGGCCCTGTCGGAGCGCCGGCCCTTCCTGATCGCCCGCCTCGACGAGCGGTCCGTCGCCCCCGCCGCGCGACACTCCCCCAAGCCCGCCCAGCTGGTGGAGGCGGGCGTGCACTCGTTCCTGACGATCCCGCTCGTCGCCCGGGGCGTGGTGCTCGGCATCGCGACCTTCTACCGCACCCGGCCGGTCGGCCCGTTCGGGTCCGACGACGTCACCCTCGCCGGGGAACTCGGCGCGCGCGCCGCCATCAGCATCGACAACGCGCGCCTCTACCACCACGAACACGAGACCGCCGTCGTCCTCCAGCGCAGCATGCTGCCCCAGCACGTCACCCCGCCCGCCGGCATCGAGATCGCCCACCGCTACCTGCCGGCCAGCGACGTCAACGAGGTCGGCGGCGACTGGTACGACGTCCTGCACCTCAGCGGCGGCAGGGCCGCCCTCCTCATCGGGGACGTGATGGGCCACGGCATCGCGGCGGCCGCGGTCATGGGGCGCCTCTCCGCCACCGTCCGTGCCCTGGCCCGCCTCGACATGCCCCCCACGGCGCTGCTGCACCACTTGGAGGCGACCCTGGCCGACCTGGCCGAGCCGATGCTCGCCACGTTCCTGTACGTGGTCTGCGACCCCGTCACCGGCCGCTGCACCGTCACCCGGGCCGGGCACCCGCCCCCGGCCGTGGCCGAGCCCGACGGCACCGTCCGCCTGATCGAGACCCCGCCGGGCGTTCCCCTGGGCGTCGGCGGGGTCGCCTTCACCACCACCGAGTTCGAACTGCCGCCGGGCAGCGTCCTCGTGCTCTACACCGACGGCCTGATCGAAGCGCGCAGCCGCGACATCGACGAGCGCCTGACCGAGCTGACCGGCCTGCTCACCGAACCGCACCAGCCGCTGGACCACCTGTGCGACTCGCTGATCACCCATCTGGTGCCGGCGTCCGCCGACGACGACATCGCCCTCCTCGTCGCCCGCATCGGCCCGGACGGCCTCCCCGCCGTGGGGTGAGTGCCGCGACATCGGCCTTCGGGTGGTCGAAGACCGGCGGGGCGCCCGGCCCGCTCCGAACGGTGTCCCGTCCGGCGAAGGGTGCGGCGTACGGGCCGGTCAGCGTACGGGCCGGGTGGCCTCGTCGCGGGGCTCCGACGGCGCCGTGTCCGGTACGTGCACGGGCGGTTCGGGGTCGGCCGTCGAGATCTCCGGCTCCAGCCCCTCCGTCACCGTCGTGCGGAGCCGACCGGTGTCGGCCCGCCAGGCTTCGAAGACCAGCGTCGTCGCGGTGACCACGGCGAGACCGAGCAGCACCCCGCCGACGACGTCGCTGACCCAGTGCACGCCCAGCGCGACGCGGGTGTAGGCGACTCCGGCCACCGACACCAGCGCGAGCGCCCAGGGCAGCGGGCGCCACGCGCGGGGCACCAGGGGCAACAGCACCAGGAGCAGCACGGCGCAGGTGGTCGTCGCCGTCATCGCGTGGCCGGAGGGGAAGGAGTAGCCGGGCGCGTGGGAGACCGGGTCCGCCAGGTGCGGCCGGGCCCGCTCCACCACCACCTTGACCAGCAGACCGGTCAGGCCGCCCGCCACCGCGGTGACGCCGGCCCAGGCGGCCAGCCGCCAGGCGCGGCGGATCAGGAGCCAGAGCACCAGCAGCGCCACGAGCAGCCGCATCGTCACCGGGTCCCAGACGATGCCGGTGAGGGCCTCAAGGACGCGCACCCAGCCCGGGTGATCGAGGGCGGTGGCGTGGAGCCGTTCGGCCGTGTTCCGGTCGAGGCGGTGCAGCGGAGCCCACTGGGATTCGACCAGGACCAGGGCGAGGGCGAAGGGCACGGACACGGCGGCCGTCGCGACCGCGGCCAGCACGAGCCTCCTGCCGAAGGTCACGTCGGGGCCGGAGTGCCGGGAGACCAGGCTCCGGAGAAGACGTCGTCGGGGGTGTTCGGTGCGCTGTGCCATGGTGGCGACGCTCCCTTCGTTCGCGGTGGAGGCCCCGGTACGGGACCGGGCGCCGGGCGGGGTCAGACCCCGGGGTCGGCCTTCACCGGCTCCCGCACTCCCGCCCGTACGGCTTCCAGCTGGGCGGCGAACGCGAGGCCGAGGAAGAGGGCCATCGAGGTGAGGTAGGACCAGAGCAGCAGCGACACGATCGCGCTGAGCGGCCCGTAGACGCTGGTGAACGAGCTGCTCGCCCCGACGTACACGCTCAGCCCCCAGGTCGCCAGGTTCCACAGCAGCAGGTAGACGACGGCCCCGAACGCCAGCCAGGTGTAGCCGGGTTGGCGGCGCCGCGGCGAGAGGCGGAAGATCGCGCTCGTGGCGAGCACGGCGAGCAGGACCCCGACGGGCCAGCGCAGGATCTCCCACGCCTGGACGGTGGCCGGGCTGAGCCGGTAGACCTCCGCCAGCGCGTGCGTCAGGTGGGAGCCCAGGACCGTGAGGATGAAGCTGAGCCCCAGCGGGAAGCCCGCCAGGGCGGCCATCACGAGGCCGCGGGCGTACTTGGAGAGGAAGGGACGGTCGCGTTCGTTGCCGTAGATGCGATTGGCGCCCCGTTCGACCTGGCAGAGGCCCGTGGTGACGTTGGAGAGGGAGAAGAGCAGCCCCAGCCAGAGCGCCGCCTGGCCGCCGTTGCCCGCGTGGCGGCGGCTCTCGCTCAGTGCCTGGTCCACCACGGCCTGGCCCGGACCGCTGGTGAGCCGGCGGATCGTGAGTTCGGCTATGCGGCCTATGTCCTCGGTGTGCAGGACGCCGGACAGGCCGACGGCGGCGATGGCCAGGGGGACGATGGACAGGACCGTCTGGAGGGCGAGCGCGCGGGCGTGGCTGAACCCGTCGGCGTAGCGGAAGCGGACGAACGAGTCGCGGGCCAGGCTCCAGCTGCCGTAGCGGCGCAGCGCCGTCCACGCCTCGTCGCCGGAGAGTTCCTCGCCCTCCACGTCGTGCCGTTGCGGTACCCGTCGTGCGGTGCCCATCGTTCCCCTGTTCCTCGTACGGTTTCCTGCGGTCGGCGGTGTGCCGGGCCGCTCGTGGGCGGTGTCAGCGCGGCTGGTGCGCGGGGGCGGCCGGGCGGCGGCCGGTGCGGTCTTCGGCTGTCGCGGGGCCGGGGACCCCGCCGGGAGCCGAGGGCGCGCGGGGCAGGAACATCCGCAGGGCCCCGGGCTCGACCGCCACGGTCAGCCGGGTGCCGTCGGCCACGACGTCGCCGTCGATCTCGCGGGGCTGGGGAACCGCGCAGTGGATGTCGACGCGGGTGGCGCTGAAGTACTCCAGCGCGCCGCCGGCTTCGCGGTGCCCGCCCGCTTGGGCCGGCACCGCTCGCCGCAGCGGGGGGCGCCCGCGCAGGATCCGGGCGGCGAGGTGTCCGGCCGCGGTGAACCAGCCGAGGACGCCGCGGGGGTCGAACAGCACCACCTCCAGCCGTCCGCTGTCCGGTCGCGCGCCGGGCAGGAGCGGCAGGCCGCCCTGGAGGGTGCCGACGTTCCCGATGACGACCATGCGGGCCCGGCGCCGGTGGCGGCGGCCGCCGTCGATCCGGATCGACAGCCGCATGCCCGGGTCGCCGAGGTGCCGCAGGGCGGAGAGTACGTACGCGGCCCAGCCCAGCCGGGACTTGAGCCACGGCGAGGCGTCCCGGACCATCGCGGCGTCGAACCCGGCACCCGCCATGACCGTGAACCGGGTCGGCGCGAGGCCGTCGCCCTCGACCCGGCCGACGTCGATCCCGAAGCTGTCACCGGCCAGGGCCTCGTCCAGGGCGCCGGCCGGGTCCAGGGTCAGGCCCAGGTTCCGGGCGAGGAGGTTGCCGGTGCCGCAGGGGGCGACGGCCAGCGGGATACCCGTACCGGCCACGACGTCGGCGCAGGCGCGCAGGGTGCCGTCACCTCCGCAGACCACCACGAGGGCGGGCGGGGACGCGGCGAGTTCCTCGGCCAGGGCCCCGCAGGGGCGCTCGGCCGAGGTCGGGATCCAGCGCTGCTCGCGGTATCCGCGCGCGGTGAGCACGGCGCGCACCCGGTCCGCCAGTTCGTCCGGGCAGCCGAGCGAATGGCGGACCACGAGGACCGGGCGGTCGGAGCCCGCGGTGGCAGCGGAGTCCGCGCAAGCCCCGGAAGAGGAACTCTCCGGCTTCGCCGATTCGGCGGATCCCGTCGAATCGGCGGACCCCGTCGAATCGGCGGATCGCGCGGACTTCCCGGGCTCGGCCGGCTTGGTGGAGTCCCGGCCGTAGAGCAGCGCGAAACCGATGACGAGGAGCGTCGCCGCGCCGTTGAGCAGGCCGCCCACCACATCGGTGGGGAAGTGCATGCCCCGGTAGATCCGGGACATGCCGACGGCGGGCGGGACGAGCAGGAGGGCGCCAGAGACGGCGTACCGCCAGGGTCCGCGCATCCGCAGCAGCGCGATGACGGCCAGGCCACCGTAGAGCGCGACGGAGGCGCCGACGTGCCCGGAGGGGAAACTCGACGTCGGTGGGGCCCCGTCCAGCCGTGGGACGGCGGGGCGCGGCCGCTCCACGAACATCGTCACCACCACGAACACCGCCGACTGCGCGGCGACCGACGCGCCCAGGAACAGGGCCTCGGTACGCCACGCGACGCGGGGCAGCACCAGCAGCGCCACGATGCACAGCAGGGTCACGCCGATGACCGTCTCCGTGGCGGCCAGCGCGGAGAACCATTCGGAGACGCCGGTGACCGGCGCGGCGCGCCGCTCGGCCAGGTCCTGGTTGGCGCGGTTCTCCGCCGAGAACGGCCAGTGGCCGGCAGCCGGTCCGGTGACCAGTATCCCGAGACCCACCATCAGGGCGGTCTGGACCGGAAGGAGCAGCACCGGCCAGGTCCCCCGCGCGGGCGCGCCGTATCTTCGCTTCATGGGGCACGTGTTGCCCGTTCCGGCCGAAAGATGCGCGGCGCTCCGGGGTGGCCGCGGCGGTGTGTGCGCCGGGGCCGACGGACCGCTTCGGCCGCTCGTGCCGCCCGGTCCGGGCGCGCGGGTCAGTGCCGCTCCGGGATCCGTACCGGGGGGCTGTCGGCGCCGTCCAGCGGCACGAGGACCTCGATGCGCTTGCCGCCGGGCTGCGCCGGCAGGATCCGTACGCGCCGCGCGAGCCGGCAGATGAGGGGCCAGCCGAATCCGCCCACGGGGAAGGTTCCGGGCTGCCGGACCAGGGTGACCGGGTGGTCGCCGCTGGCGTCGGCGACCGCGAGCAGCAGCCCGTCCGCCGACACGGAGGCGCTGAAGCCGACGATCCCGCCGCCGTGGCGGATCGCGTTCGTCGCCAGTTCCGAGGTCACGAGCAGCGCGTCGCTCAGCACGTCCTCCCCGGGGGGACCGGATGTGTCCGGCAGGATCCCGGACGATTCGATGAGCGACTGCACACGGTCCCTCGCCTGCATGGCGGTCCGTGGGACCGGGTGGGCCGGTCCGCTGTCCACGGTTCGCACGTTCACCTCCTCAGCCGTCTCGTCACGTCCAGACCGTGACCGTTTGCCCCGTACGCGCCCCCGCAATCGCACGGGCAAACATCGCTGTCGTCCGCTGACGCTCCGTGTTCAGCGGCGCCGCGGCGGGACGATCAGCACCATCGCCTCGGCCGTGGTCGGCGCGACGGCGAAGGCCCGGTCGGCGCCCGTGACTTCGAGCAGCCGCCCCAGCCGGTTCGGGATCTCTCCCGCCAGTACGACCGGCCGGTTCAGTGCGGGCTGCAGCATGATGCTGAGCGCGGTCGAGTCCGCGAAGGTCACTCCGGAGACGTCCAGGACGAACCGGGCGACGCCGTCGGCCTCGGGGTCCAGGGCCGTCCGCAGCTCGTCCACCCCGTCCATGTCGAACTCGCCCGCCATCACGACGACGCGCACGTCGCCCTCGGTCCGCGTCTCGACGCTGTTGCGCGCGTCGGCGCCGTACGTGCCGGCGTGGTGCGTGTCCATGGTTCCCCACCTCTTTCTTTGCGTGATGTCAGACGGACCGCGGCAGCTTCACCACGGTGACGAAGAAGTCGTCGATCTGCTGGATCGCCCGGATGAACTGGTCCAGGTCCACGGGCTTCGTCACATACGCGTTGGCGTGCAGCTTGTAGCTCCGCAGGATGTCCTCCTCGGCCGCCGACGTGGTGAGGACGACCACGGGGATGTGGCTCAGTTCGGGGTCGGTCTTGATCTGTTCGAGCACCTGCCTGCCGTCGTACTTGGGCAGGTTCAGGTCGAGGAGGATCAGGTCGGGGCGGGGGGCGCCGGCGTGCTCGCCGCGGCGGTAGAGGAAGTCGAGGGCTTCCAGACCGTCCCGCACGACGTGCAGGTTGTTGCCGATCTTGTTGTCCTCGAACGCCTCGCGCGTCATCAGCTCGTCGCCGGCGTCGTCCTCGACGAGGAGTACCTCCGCGGGTTGCGCCTGGACTCCGTGGGTGGGCGTGGTCATGGGGTGGTTCCTTCCGCGGCCGCGGGTTCGGCGGTCTGGGACGAGGACGGGGTCCGGGCCGGGACCGGCACGGAGGGGGATGCGGGGGCGGCACCGGGGGCCGGTTCGGGGGCCGGCCCGTCCGTGCCGCGTACGGGCAGGGTGAAGAGCATCCGCGTGCCCTCCGTGCGGGCGGTGTCGATCCAGATGCGGCCGCCCGCGTGCTCGACGATCTTCTTGCACAGCGAGAGGCCGATGCCGGTGCCGCCGTACGCCTCCCGGCCGTGCAGCCGCTGGAAGATCACGAAGACCTTCTCGGCGAACTCCGGGGCGATGCCGATCCCGTTGTCGGTGACGGCGAAGGTGTGGAAACCGGGGTCCTCTTCTGTTTCGCTCCGGACCTCGATCTCGACGCGCGGGGCCCGGCCCGGCGCCCGGAACTTGACCGCGTTGGCGACGAGGTTCTGCCAGAGCATCGTCAGGAGCGTGGGGTCGCCCTCCACCTCGGGAAGCGCGTCGGGCCGTACGACCTCGGCCCCGCTCTCCTCGACGGCGGCCGTGAGGTTGCGCAGCGCCCGGTCGAGGGCGCCGTCGAGGGCGACGGTCATCCGCGCGTCCTGCACGCGGCCCACCCGGGAGAACGTCAGCAGGTCGTTGATCAGCACCTGCATCCGCTTGGCGCCGTCGACCGCGAACCCGATGTACTGGGAGCCCCGCTCGTCGAGCACGTCGCCGTAGCGCTTCTCCAGCAGCTGGCAGAACGAGGCGACCTTGCGCAGCGGTTCCTGGAGGTCGTGCGAGGCCACGTACGCGAACTGCTCCAGCTCGGCGTTCGAGCGGCGCAGTTCCACCGCCTGCGCGTCGAGCTCCGCGGCCGAGCGCTTGAGCTCCTCGGCGTTGCGTTGGGAGGCTTCCAGTTCCTCGACGGTGCGGCGGCGCATGGCTTCCACCGCCTGGGCGAGCGAGCGCAGGTCGGCCGGCCCGCGCTCGGGGATCTCCTCGTCGAACTTCCCCTCGGCGACCCGGCGGGACGCGGCGCGCACCGCGACGAGCGGCCGTACGACGCCCATGTGGAGCAGGATCGCGAGGCAGACGGCCGTCAGCAGGAAGGACGCTACGACGGCCAGGAAGATGCGGTCGCGCTCGGAGCGCGCCTCGCCGAAGGTCTCGCGCGCGTCGGCGTGGATCTGGCCCAGCCGGGTCTGCTGGGCGTCGAGGTGCCGGCGCACCTCGTCGAAGCGCGCTTTGCCGTCCTGGACGGGGGGACCGGTGCCCCCGGCCCGGACCGCGGCGACGGCGGGGACCGCGAACTCGTCGCGCCAGGAGCGCGCGGCGTCCTCCACGGCCTTCAGGTCGGCCTGCGCCGCGTCCTCGTCGTCGAGGAGCATCGCGAGGCGCTTCGACGCGCCGAACTCGGCCGCCATGCCGCGCTCGTACGGCTCCAGCAGGGCGGCGTCGCGGGCGAGGAGGTAGCCGCGGACCCCGGTCTCCTGGTCGAGCAGGGCCGCTTCCAGCCGGAGGGCGTCCCGCTGGGCCGGAGCGATCCCGTCGACGATCCGGTCTCCCGCCGCGGTGGTGTTCGACAGCAGGGCCGCGCCCACCCCGGCCGTGGTGAGGACCATGACGGAGAGCAGGGCGAGCGCGGTCATGAACCACGCCTGCACGCTCAGTCCGCGTCGGCCGGACCGGTTGCGGGCGCTGGGGGCGGGCGGCGGGTCTGCTTGTTCCGGGGAGGTCACGGGGAGGTGTTCCATTCGAGGTGGAGTACGGCGACGTCGTCGGCCAGGCCGCCCCAGTCCGCGGCCAGGGTCTGCGCGGTGTGGATCAGGGTGTCGACGAACGCGTCGGCGGGGAGGTTGGTGTGCCGGCGGGCGATGTCGAGCAGGCCGTGCTCGTCGAGGCGCTGGGAGCCGGGGCCGGTCCGGCCTTCGATCAGCCCGTCGGTGAAGAGCATCACGGCGCCGGAGGGCTCGACCGGGATCTGCGTCACGGGCCATTCCGAGTCCCAGTCCGGCATGATGCCGAGCGCCGGGCCCCCCGCGACCGCTTCCAGCCGTACGCCCGCCGAGGAGCGGACGAGGAAGCCGGGGTGGCCGGCGCGCCGGACGCAGATGTGGGGGTCGCCCGGGCGGCGGGTCACGGCGATGAGGGTGGCGAAGATCTCGGGTCCGGACCGTTCCGCCACCAGGATCTGCTCCAGGAGGTCGAGCAGTTCCTGACCGCGGGCGCCGGCCATGACGAACGCGCGCCACGCCACGCGGAGGCAGACGCCGAGGGCCGCCTCGTCCGGTCCGTGACCGGAGACGTCCCCGACGACGGCGTGCGTGGCCCCGTCTGCGGTCTGGACCACGTCGTAGAAGTCGCCGCCCAGGAGGGCCTGGGCGCGGCCGGGCTGGTAGCGGGCGCACACCGAGACGGTGTCGTCCAGCAGCAGGGGCGTCGGCAGGAGGCCGCGCTCCAGGCGGGCGTTCTCCTCCGCGCGCAGCCGGCCGGTCTGGAGGGCGGCCGCGGCGAGCTCGGTCTGCTTTCGCTGCACGGCGTAGCGGATGGCCCGCATGAAGACGTCGGCTTCGAGGCGGCCCTTCACCAGGTAGTCCTGGGCGCCGGCCGCGACGGCCGCGAGTCCGGCCTGCTCCTCGGAGAGGCCGGTGAGGACGACGACGGCGGCCTCGGCGGACTTGGCCAGCACCTTGTTGAGCGCGTCGAGCCCCTGGGCGTCGGGCAGGTGCAGGTCGAGCAGGACGCACTGGGGGCGCTCGGTCTCCAGTTGGTACAGGCCGTGGGCGAGGGAGCGGGCCCGTCCGAGGCGGACGTCGACCCCGCTGTCCTCCACCAGTTCCTCGACCAGGAGCGCGTCGCCCTCGTCGTCCTCGATGAGCAGGACGTGGGGCGGCAGGCCGCTCCAGAGCGTCTCGAAGTGATCGCGCTCGACGGAAGTGGCCTGCCGCGGCCGGTGCGCCGCGGGCGGTCTCGCGTGGTCGGCGGGATACTGCGAGCCCAGGCCGAGTGCGCTCCCCATGGCGTTCGTTTCCCTTCTCAGCAAGAGAGCGCGGACGCCCTGCGGGCGCCTGTTACGTCCGGGGCGAGCTTAGAGTGATCATTTGCCGTTAGGCAATATTTTAACTGGTCAATTATCCTCGCCCTCCCCCACAGGCGGCGTCGCCCCCGTCCCCCTCCGCCCGGACCTCACCCCAGGCGTCCTCGGAGTCCCCCGCGGGAGCCGCTGTCCGGCCGGATCCCCGGGGCCCGGCCTGCTCCCGGCCCACTCCCTCCGGGACGGCGGAACCTCGCCCGGCCGTGTCCGGAGTCACGTCCGCCGGGGCGCCGAAGACCTCGCCCGCGGCCTCCCGGAAGCCGGCCAGACCCACGATGAGGGCCTCGACGGCCGCCGCCGGCATCCGGTCCAGCACCACCGACATCTCGCGCACGCGGATCGCCCGCTGCTCCTCCAGCAGCGCCCGGCCCCGCGGGGTGAGGCGCAGCTCGACCTCCCGGCGGCTGGTGCGGCTGGGGGCGCGTTCCAGGAGGCCCATGGCCGCCATCCGGTCGCAGAGCCGCGTGACCGACGGCGGCCGGGAGCCCAGTACGGCGCCGAGGGTCCGCAGGTTGATCCCGTCGCCCGTCTCGATGACGAGCATGGCCCTCAGCTGTGAGGGCGAGACCGCGGTCCCCGCGCCGTCCTGACCGCGGGCCCGGAGCACTTCGAGGAGTTCCGCGGCGGCACTGACGGCCGCGGAGGGGTGCCCGTCCGCGCCGTTTCGACCACTGCGAGGCGCCATACGGCCCACTCTGCCACCGGCTGATGCCGTATGTCGCTGCCGTACCGGCCCGATCTCGGCCGGTCACCGGCCCGGTGGGTGCCGCGGCGGGGCGGCTACGGCTGCGGGAGCGCCGTGTCCGGGCGGCCGTGCCAGTCGAGGCAGACGACCATGGCGTCGTCCTCCGCGTCGATCTGCCCGCGGTGCCCGGCGAGCTCCTCCAGGATCGCCCGGGGCACCTGGGAGGGCGGGAGCAGCCGGGTGTTCGTGACCGCCCGGGCCAGGGCGTGCACGCTGTACCGCTCGCCGCCGGGCGAGGCCACGTCGTAGACCCCGTCGCTCAGGAAGAAGAGCCGGTCCCCGGGCAGGACCCGGAAGTGCTGGACGGTGTAGACGGTGTCCTCGAACATGCCCAGCGGCAGCTGGGCCTCCAGCTCGACCGCCTCCACCACGCCCTGCCGGAGCCGCCAGATCCGGGGCGAGCCGGCGTCGATGATCTCGACCTCGCCGGTCGGCAGGCAGAAGCGCATCAGGAGCATGGCGAGGTGCTGCCGGCCCTGGTGCTGGCCGTAGACGGCCTGGTCGGCGAGGCTGGCCTGGTCCACGAGCCCGAGGCCGCCCCGGCGGGCGTTGCGCAGGGCGCTCACGGCGAGGTTGGTCAACAGGGCGGCGTCGATCCCCTCCCCCATGCCGTTGTTCACCGTCAGCGTCAGATGCTCGGCGGAGGTCGACCAGTCGAAGCAGTCGCCGAAGATGGCGTACGCGGGCTCCAGCTGTCCGCCGAGGTCGTACTCGGGGCGGGAGCAGGAGCGGCCGGGCAGCAGCTGCCACTGCATCTCCGCGGCCAGGGTGAGCCGGGTGGCCCGCCGCGCCCGGAGGAAGACGTCGGTGTCACGCTCGGCGACGAGGATCTCGTGGGCCAGGGCGTCGGCGACGTCCTGCAGCTCGCCCAGGCGGTCCGGGGCGTAGGCGTCCACCGGAAGGCCGACGCTCAGAACGGCGAGGCGGTCGCCCCGGACGCTGACCGGCAGGTGCACGGTCACACCGGCGCGGTCGGTGACGACGTACGCCTCCTGCGCGCCGAAGGCGCGGCCCGGGGCACTCGCGTGCACGGACAGCGGTTCGGCGGTGTCCGGGAGGTCGGTCACCGGCTGAAGCCTGGTCATGGCGTAGTCCGCCATCAGGAGTTCGACGGCGTGGGCTCCGTACCTCTGGGCGAGGACGTCGCGGACCTGGTCGAACAGCGCGTGCGGCGCGGCATTCCGCAGAATGCGCTCCACTCCCTCGGGTCTGGACACCGGCCTGGGTCCTGCCTCTCTCGAAACTGTCACTATGGGGAGCCACGAGGCCGCCGACCGGGACGGCTCGGGCGACTCGTACGTCCGGTAGGGAGTGTCACATGCGCCAGAGCCCGATCCGCCCCTCCGGGCCGGTCGCGTCCGCGGCCGCGGACGTCGGCGAGCTGATCGAGCTGCTGGAGATCGTCTGGGAACGGGGCCGGGACACGGTGAGCGCGCCTCCGGTCTCCTCCGCGCAGGCGCGGGTCCTCTTCATCATCGAGAAGAACGAGGAGATCAGCCCGGGCGCGCTGGGCAGGCTGCTCGGCGCGGCTCCCCCCTCCGTCACCCGGTTGTGCGACCGGCTGCAGGCGATCGGCTTCCTGGAACGCAACCCGAGCCCCGCCGACCGTCGGGAGCTACAGCTCCAGCTGACCGGGCGGGGCCGGGCGTACCTCGGGGACCTGCGGCTGCGCAGGCAGGAGGCCCTGACCGAGGCGATGGCCGCGATGCCCGCCGCCTCCCGGGACGCGCTCGCCGTGGGCCTGGCGGACTTCCTCGACGCTGTCGCCGGGCCGCTGCGGCTGCCGGCCGCGGGGCACTCGGAGTCCGCGCGGTCCCGCACCGCCTGAGCGGGCCCCGGGACGCGCGCCGGCGCCCCGGGGCGTCGTACGCCGCGGAGCGCCGGCCGGCCGGGGGGCGTCAGCCGTTCGGGACGGTGTCCCGGAAGGCGGTGCCCGCGGTGCGGTAGGCGCCGACCCTGGCCGCGACCTGGGCGGGGGTGAGGACCTGGTCCTTGACGTGCAGGACGTAGTCGACCTTCTGGTCGTAGGAGCGGGGAGCGGTGCCGGGTTGCCCGTTGAGGTCGATGAGCCACTGGTTGAAGTTGATCGACATGGGGCGCTCGGGGAGGTAGCGGGCGTCGTGGGTGCCGAAGAGCCGGCCGTCGACGTAGTAGGTGAGGGCGTTGTCGTCGATGGTCAGGACGAGGTCGTGCCAGCCGGCGTGGCTGGTGCGGACCTCGGAGTGCTGGTTGACGGCCTCCCACGGGTCGGGGCGGTAGGTCTCCCACGAGGTGGTGTAGAGGATGTTCGCGGGCTCGCCCCAGCCGCCGTTGGGGAGGTACTCGAAGTCGTACTCGGCGTAGTCGTCGGCCATCGGGGCCTTGAGGTCGTTGATGGTGAAGAAGGTCTGGACGAGGTGGTCGCCGTCCGGGCCGGACGTGGGGGCGTCGGAGAACTTCACCCGGGCCGCGTAGGTGCCGTTCTTGAACTTGGTCGCCCGGGTGAGGACTTCGGTGTGGCGGGTGCTCTCGCCGGTGCCCGCCGTGGAGGTCTTCAGGTTCATGACGGAGTTGCCGGCCTCCACGGCGAAGGTGACGTTCTCGGGCGCCCAGGTGGCTCCGGGTACGCCGGGTCCGCCCGCGTTGGAGCGGACGCTCCAGCCGTGCGCGGCGATGGCCGGGTCGGTGTGGGAGGTGTAGGTGAAGTCGTCGAAGAGGGTGGCTCCGGCCGGTCCCGGATCGGTGGGGGTGGGGGTCGGGCCGGTGGGGGTGGGTTCCGGGTCGGGGGTGTTGCCGCCGGGCGCGGTGCCCCAGACGGTGGCGGCGCCCAGCTTCGCGGTGACCTTGCCGAAGTCCCCGTACGCCGTGCGGGAGGCGTCGAAGGAGTAGTCGTCGGCCTGGTTGAGGGTCTGCCAGTCGGCGCGGTGGAAGCGCAGCTGCATGTCCCCCGTGTCGGCGCCGGGCGCGAGGGAGCCGGCGCCCGCGGTGAAGGAGATCTCCAGGTAGCGGTCGGCGCCGGCGGTGGGCGTGGTGAGGGTTCCGAAGGTGCCGGTGATGTTCGCGCAGCCCTTGACCGCCCAGGAACAGGCGAAGCGGTACTGGGTGTTCGGGCCGTCGGCCTTGAAGTAGTAGCGGAGCGTCACCTGGTTGAGGGCGACGGCGGAGGTGCCGTCGTTGACCACCTTGAACCAGGGCTCGGCCTGGTCGGCGGTGGCCCCGCCGGCGCTGGTGCGGTACTGGACCTTGACCGAGTCGGCGGCCGCGCCGGCGGGCAGGGCGGTCAGGGCCACCGCGCCGAGCCCTGCGGTCAGGGCCAGGGCCAGGGCGGCGGAGGTGCGTCGGTTCGGGGTTCGCATGGTGCGTTCCTCTCGGGGTGGGGGGATCACGGGGCGGGAACGGTGTGCGGGGATCGGCCGCGCACGCCGAGGGCGGCGAGCCGGGTGCGGTGCCGGTCGAGCCGGTGCAGGAAGCCCGGCCAGTCGCGGTGCGCCGACCAGGCGGTCTCGGCGAGGGCGCAGAGGCGGGGGAAGGCCAGGTACTCGAGCTGCGCGGGGGTGCGCGCGTACTCCGTCCACAGCTGCGCCTGCGTGCCGAGCACGCGGCCGGCCGCCTCCGGTTCCCAGTGCGCGGGAGCGGGGTCGTTGTCGTAGACGCCGCGCAGGTCGAGGACGCCGTCCTGGCCCCGGGGTTCGCCGGGGTCGGCGGACTGCGGGTAGTCCAGGTAGGTGGAGCGGAACGGCGCCATGATCACGTCGTGCCCGCGCAGGGCGGCCCTGCGGCCGTGCTCGGGGTCGCGCCAGGGCAGCACGGTGAAGGCGGCGGGGAGTTCGGCGCCGGTCTCGGTCCAGCCGAGCGGGCGGCGGCCGAGCGACGCGAGGTGGGCGGACACGGTCCGCATGAACCAGCCGTGCAGGGCGGCCGGTCCGGCCAGCCCCTCCGCGGCTGCCCGGGCCCGGGCCGCCGCAGACGCCTCCCATTCGGCGCGGGGGCACTCGTCGCCGCCGAGGTGCACGTACGGGCCGGGGAAGACGTCGGTCACCTCGTCCAGCACGGTGCGGCAGAAGGCGAGCACCTCGTCGTGGACGCCGAGGACGTTCGGGCAGACGCCCCAGCGCGTCCAGGTGTCCAGGCGGGTGCCGGGGCGGTTGCCGAGGTGCGGGTAGGCGGCGAGGGCGGCCCGGGTATGGCCGGGCATCTCGATCTCGGGGACCACCGACACTCCGCGCCGGGCGGCGTACGCGACGAGGTCCGCGAGGTCCGCGCGGGAGTACGCCCCCGCGTGGGGAAGGCCGTCCCCCTCGCTCTCGGTGCGCCGGCCACCGACCTCGGTGAGGCGGGGATAGGCGGACACCGGCATCCGCCAGCCCTGGTCGTCGGTGAGGTGGAGGTGCAGCACGTTCAGCTTGTGCAGGGCGAGCAGGTCCACGAAGCGGCGTACGTACGCGGCGGGCTGGAAGTGGCGCGCGACGTCGAGCATGGCTCCGCGCCACGCGAACCGCGGCCGGTCGGTGATCCGCAGGCAGGGCAGGGTCCATGCCGATCCGCGCCGCGCACTCGCGGCGAGGGCCTCGGCGGGCAGCAGCTGGCGCAGGGTCTGCACGCCGCGGAGCAGGCCCTCGGGGCGGGCCGCGCGCAGGACGACGGCCTCGGTGGAAACGGTGAGCCCGTACCCCTCCGCTCCGAGGCCGCCGAGCGCGGGGTCGAGCAGGAGGACGACGCGGCCGTCGGACCGCGGCGGCAGGGGGAGCCCGGTGGCGGGGGCGAGCACCTCGCGCAGCAGGTCGGCGGCGGCTTCGGCGCCCGGACCGGCCCGCACGCCGGTGAGGGCGTCGAGGGTGAAGCGGCCTGGCAGGGCGGTGACGGAGTCGGGGCGGGGGACGAGCGCGATGGCGGACTGACGGGACATGCGGCGGGGGGCTCCTCACCTGGTCGGGCGCCCGGTGGAACGGGGCGGCCTGGGCGGCGGGCTGACGGGGTGGTGGGGAGGGCGGGACGGGCGGCGTGGAGGGCGGGGGCCACGGGATTCGGGCGGGGAACCCCGGGCGGAGACGGCTGCCTCGGCCGACAGGAGCGCCGACGGGCCGGCGATGGTGCGGATCTTCACGGATCACCCCGTGTTCTGAACGCGCGGCGGAACCAAGCGAGTTGACCAATTGGCAAGGTGGTCAGCTGGGTGGCTAGAAGGTGACATGGCCCAGTCATCACGTCAACCCTCCCCGCCGGCAGGATTTTTGACCCGAACCTCGCGGGGTGGGGGACCTGAATGCTTAGATTCATCTGACCAGTTGGACAGATGACCAGATGGCAAGGGGCGAACCGTGCGAGAGAACTCCCCTGGAGGGGTCCCGGGACCCGGGACGACAGGATCCGTGCCGACCCCGGTCCGGGCACCCGCACCGGGGTCGGTGCTCAAACGGGAGCGGGTGCGCGAACACCTGCTGGGCCTGATCGACATCCGGCGCCCCGGGGACGCGATCCCGTCCGAGCGCACCCTGTGCGCGACCCTGGAGGTTTCCCGCCCGACCCTGCGCGCGGCCGTCGACGAGCTCGTCGCCACCGGCGCCCTCGTACGGGAGCACGGGCGCGGCATGTTCGTGGCCCCGGCCAAGATCACGCAGGAACTCTCCTCCGGCGAGACGCCGTTCGCCGTACGGCAGGCCGCGGGCCACTGGTCCAGCAGGGTGCTGGAGCACTCGGCCATCCAGGCGGGTGCCCGGATCGGGCGCCGCCTGCGGATCTCCCCGGGGGCCGAGCTGCTCTACATCGCCCGGCTCCGCCTCGTGGACGGTGCGCCGATGGCGATCGAGCACCTGCACATCCCGGCCGACCTGATACCGGCGCTGACACCCGCCGAGCTGGAGGCGGGCGACCTCTACGAGCACCTGCGCGACCATCACGGCGTCTACGTGCACGAAGCGCAGCAGTCGATCGAGCCGACCGTGGTCAACGAGGCGGAGGCGGGCCTGCTGGACGTGCCGGTGCTCTCCCCCGCCCTTCTCATCGAGCGGCTCACCAGCGACTCCACCGGACGGCCCGTGGAGTACGTGCACTCGGTCTACCGCGGCGACCGCTACCGGATCGTCTCGCGCCTGGCCCTCGGGGCGACCGTCCCCGGCGCCCCCCGTCCCGGCCACCATCCGGGCATCCCCCCGGGCGACCTGGGCCGCCGCGGCATCATCACGTCCACCACCACCGGCGACATCCACACGAGCGCCTGACGGCACGGCGGCGGAACGGGCACGGAAGGACGGCGGAGCCGACCGCGGCCCCTTTTGCCGGAACGGCAAACGGACGCGACGTGTTCCGGCGTTCCCCGGATGATCGGCTTCAGCCTCGCCGGCACGGCGGACCCCGAACTCCCGGAGGAATCATGTCGCAGCAGTCCACGGCCCCCGTCCACCGCCTGGTCACCGCGCCCGCGGGCCGGATCCACCTCGTGGAGCAGGGCAGCGGACCGCTGGTGCTGCTCGTGCACGGCTTCCCGGAGTCCTGGTACTCCTGGCGCCATCAGGTGCCGGCGCTGGCCGAGGCGGGCTACCGCGCGGTCGCCGTGGACGTGCGCGGCTACGGCCGTTCCTCCCGGCCGGGCGGCACCGACGCGTACCGGATGCTCGAACTGGTCGAGGACGCCGTCGCGGTGGTGGAGGCGCTGGGCGAGCGCGGCGCGGCGATCGTCGGCCACGACTGGGGTTCGGCCATCGCCTCGAACTCCGCCCTGCTCAGGCCGGACGTCTTCCACGCGGTGGGCCTGCTCTCCGTGCCGTACGTCCCGCGCGGCGGACCGCGGCCGAGCGAGGTCTTCGAGGCGATGGGCGGGGAGGAGGAGTTCTACGTCTCCTACTTCCAGGAGCCCGGCCGCGCCGAGTCCGAGATCGAGCCCGACGTCCGCGGCTGGCTCGCCGGCTTCTACGCCGCCCTGTCCGCGGACACCATGCCCGCGCCGGGCGCGCCCAGCCCGTACTTCGTCGGCCGCGGCGGGACGCTGCGCGACCGTTTCCCCGCAGGGCCCCGTCCGGCGTGGCTCGGTGAGGGCGATCTCGACTTCTACGCCGGGGAGTTCGAGCGGACGGGCCTGAGCGGGGCCCTGTCCCGCTACCGGAACATGGACCGGGACTGGGAGGACCTCGCCCGCTTCGACGGCGCCCCGGTCACCCAGCCGTCGCTGTTCGTCGCCGGCGGCTCGGACCTCGCCGTGTCGTGGCTGTCCGACGCCGTCGAGGCGTTCGCCACGACCCTCCCGGACCTGCGCGCCTCCCACGTGCTCGAAGGCTGCGGCCACTGGATCCAGCAGGAGCGCCCCGCCGAGACCAACCGGATCCTGACGGACTGGCTCGGCTCCCTGTCCCTCTGAGCCCGGCGGGGGCCGGGGCGCCCGGCGCCCGGGCGGGACGGCCTAGAGTGGCCCGGACCGTACGCGCCGCCGGGCGGGTGTGCCCGTCCCGGCCGGTTTTCCCCCAGGAGTCGTCCATGGCCAGCTCGCTCGACGGACTCGTCTTCGCCCCCGTGGCCGACCAGGCACCCGGCCAGGTCGGCCGGCAGACCCGGTTCGAGTACCACGAGCGGGACGGCCGCGTCCGGGCCGAGTACTCCGGCGGGGACGTGGTCACGGGCTACCTGGTCGGCACCCGGACCGCGGACACCCTCGATTTCCGCTACGTACAGCTCCGCACGGACGGCACGACCGCGTCCGGGCACTGCGTCTCCCTGGTGACGGAGCTCCCCGACGGCCGCCTGCGCCTGGAGGAGACGTGGACGTGGGAGTCCCGGGAGGGCAGCGGCACCAGCGTGGTCGAACAACTCCCGGCCTGAAGCCTCCGCAGCGGAGCGTGCGGGGGTGCGGGGGGGGGTGCGGGGGTGGACGGGAATCCGCCCACCACGCGGACCTACGTCTTTGGTGCCGGTCCGTACGGGCCCGTGGCCCGATTCCCCGGGGCGGGGCGGCGGTTAGCGTCGTGGCATGCGCATAGGACTGCTTGGCACAGGCAACGTCGCCCGGGCACTGGCCCACGGCTGGCGCGCCGCAGGACACGACGTACTCCTCGGTTCGCGCCGTCCCGGGGAACGGACGGATCTCGGGCTCCCGGTCGCGGACCTGAGCGAGACGGCCGCCCACGCGGAGGTGCTCGTCAACGCGACGCCGGGGGACGTCTCCGTGCAGCTGCTGCACTCCATCGGGGCACCGGCGCTGGCCGGCACGCTGCTGATCGATGTCGGGGTCGGCCTCTCCGACGACTTCACCGAGCTCTCGCACCCCAACGGCAGCCTGGGCGAACAGATCCAGGAGGCGTTCCCCCTGACTCCCGTCGTCAAGACGCTGTGCACCATGGACTCCACCGTGATGACCGCCCCGGACGGTCTCGGCGGCCCGAGCACCGTCTTCCTCTCCGGCGACGACGCCGAGGCCAAAGGGACGGCCGGCCGGCTGCTCACCGACCTCGGCTGGCCCGCGTCGTCGCAGCTGGACATCGGTGGCATCGTCACGGCACGCGGACAGGAGCACTTCGCCCTGCTCTTCATGGGCATCGCGGGCGGCCTGGGGTCCCACGCGTTCAACATCAACGTGGTCGCCGCTCCAGCCGCCCGGGTCCTTCCGCCCGCCTGACCCGCCGGAAGGGTCACGGCGCGGAAGGCGGCACCACGCGAACGGGCGGTGACCGGCGCCCCTCGGGCACCGGTCACCGCCCCACTACCGCCTCGCAGCCGTCGGGCCGGAGCGTTCTCCGGTCAGACCGCCGGGACCGGGTAGGTCGGGTACTCCACCCCGGACACGTGCTGGACCACGCGGATGACCTGGCAGGAGTAGCCGAACTCGTTGTCGTACCAGAGGTAGAGGATCGCGTCGTCACCCTCGACCTTGAGGGCGCCCGCGTCGATGATCGACGAGTGGCGCGAGCCGATGAAGTCGCTGGAGACCGCGTCGGGGGCGCTGATGAAGTCGATCTGACGCTTGAGCGGCGAGGCCAGGGAGACGTTGCGCAGGTAGTCGAGGACTTCCTCGCGCGTGGCCTCGCGGGCGAGCCGGAGGTTGAGGATCGCGATCGAGACGTTCGGGACCGGGACGCGGATCGAGCTGCCGGTGATCCTGGCCTTGAGGTCGGGAAGCGCCTTGGCGACGGCGGAGGCGGCGCCCGTCTCGGTGATCACCATGTTCAGCGGCGCCGAACGGCCGCGCCGGTCGGAGCTGTGGTAGTTGTCCAGCAGGTTCTGGTCGTTGGTGAACGAGTGGACGGTCTCCACGTGGCCGCGCAGGACGCCGTACTCGTCCGCCATCGCCTTCAGCGGCGGGACGATCGCGTTGGTGGTGCAGGACGCGCAGGACAGGATCTGCTCGTCCGGCTTGATCGTGTCGTGGTTGACGCCGTGGACGATGTTGGGCACGTCGCCCTTGCCCGGAGCCGTCAGGACGACCTTGTCGATGCCGGGGCGCAGGTGCTTCGAGAGGCCCTCGCGGTCGCGCCACTTGCCCGTGTTGTCGATGAGGATGGCGTTCTTCACGCCGTGCGCCGTGTAGTCGACCTCGGACGGGTCGTTGGCGTAGATCACCTTGATCTCGTTGCCGTTGGCGATGATCGTGCTGTTCGCCTCGTCGACGGTGATCGTGCCCTGGAACTGCCCGTGGATGGAGTCGCGGCGCAGCAGCGAGGCGCGCTTGACGATGTCCTGGTCGCCGCCCTGGCGGACGACGATGGCGCGCAGCCGCAGGCCGTTGCCGGAGCCGGCCTTCTCGATGAGGAGGCGGGCGACGAGGCGGCCGATACGGCCGAAGCCGTAGAGGACGACGTCGCGCGACTCGCGGCGCTCGATCTTGTCGGCACCCGTGGCGCCGATGACGGCCTCGGCGGTGAACTCCGCCACCGAGAGGTCCCGGCCGTCGGTACGGTACGTCGCGGCCAGCATGCCGATGTCGATCTGCGAGGGACCGAGGTCGAGCGTGGCGAGGGCCTGCAGGAACGGCAGCGTCTCGGTGACCGAGAGCTCCTCACCGGCGATCTGCCGGGCGAACCGGTGCGTCTTGAGGATGCTGACGACCGACTTGTTCACCAGGGAGCGGCTGTGAAGCAGGACCGTGACGTCCCTCTCCCGGTGCAGCTTCCCGATGATGGGGATCATCGACTCCGCGATCTCCTCGCGGTTCTTCCAGTTGGTGAACGAGTCGTCATTGACAGTCACAGGTTTTATCTTTCGAGCTAGGCGGCGCTCATATGCTAACCCGACCCTCCTTTGATCATTGAAACGGGCCACCCGGCGCGGCCGCCGGCCGGTGCGGGCGCGGCCCCAGCGGGTGCGTCCGGCACGGGGCTGTTCTAGCGTCGAAGGAAGGAGGGGAACCTGCCGAGCAGGTCGGGTACGGGGACCCGGGCCCGGCGGCCGCTCGACGACCGCCACGCGCTCGGCGCCGTTTCCGCGCGGATCCGGCACCACCGGGTCCCGGGCCGCGCGACGATCCCGGAGAGCAGGTGCGTCCCATGCGCACGTCGACCCGTATCGCAGGAGTCCTCACCGGCCTGACCCTCGCCCTCGGCGGCGCGGCCCTCACGGCCCCCGCCGCCCACGCGGACGTCACGGCCTGCATCAACCAGGTCGAGCGGGAGCTACAGGGCGGCGAGGCCCCGGACTCGGTCAGGATGGCGTGTTACGTCGGACTGACCGGCGACCACGAGCGGTGCGTGTCCGGCCTGACCGAGAACGGTGTGACGGACGGGACCGGGGCGACCGCCTGCCGGGTGGCCGTCAACTAGAACTCCGAGCGGCGCAGGGGCACTCGGCGCCGCTCCCGACGCGGGGCCGGAGCGACCTCGTTCCGGACCCGCCTCCGATCCGGAGAGCAGGTGCGTCCCGATGCGCAGGTGGACTCGCGCTGCCGGTGTCCTCACCGGCCTCACCCTCACGCTGGGCGGCGCCGCCCTCACCGCTCCCACCGCCCGGGCCGACATCCCGGCCTGCACGCACATGGTCGAGCAAGCCGGCGTCGCGGTCACCGACTCGGTGCGTACGGCGTGCTACCAGGGAGTCGTCAGCGACCTCCAGGGCTGCAAGAGCGGGCTGGCCGCGGCCGGTGTACCGGGCGGCGCCGCGACCGGCGCCTGCCTGGCGGCGCCCCACGAACCCCGCTAGGGGGCCGTCGGGGACCACCCCCCGAGCCGGCGGTACGGGTCCCCGAGCGCCCCGCCTCGGGGTTCTCCCCCGCCGGCCACCGGTACACCGGGCACGGCCAGGGGTGGCCCTCGGCGGACTCCACACCAAAACTGGCTCGATACCGTCCACCTCACTGGTTCGACACATGTCAACATAAAGGGATGTCGCGCACCAAGGTCCCGCCGAATCCGAAACCGATGACGGAACACGACCCCGAGGGGCCGTGCTGCCCCCCGCTCGGCGAGCGTCCACTGACCGCCGGGGAGGCCCAGCGGACGGCGAGGATGTTCAAGGCGCTCGGCGACCCGGTACGGCTGCGGCTGTTCTCCGCCATCGCCTCGCACGAGGACGGCGAGGCGTGCGTCTGCGACATCTCCGATGTCGGCGTCTCCCAGCCGACCGTCTCCCACCACCTGAAGAAGCTCAAGGACGCGGGCCTGCTCACCTCCCAGCGGCGCGGCACCTGGGTGTACTACCGCGTCGATCCGTCCGTACTGGCGGCCATGGGCCGGCTGCTCGCGCCGGCCGGCTGAACCGGCCCCCCTGGCCTCAGGTGATGCGGAGCTGGCGGCGGGCCGTCAGGGCGAGGGAGATCTCCACGATGTCCGCGGGCCGCGACAGGAACCGCCCCGTGAGCTGTTCGCAGCGCCGGAGCCGGTTCAGCACCGTGTTGCGGTGGCAGTACAGGCGGGCACCGGCCCGCCGCGCCGAGCCGTCGCAGTCCAGCCAGGCGGCCAGGGTGTCCAGCAGGAGGTCCCGGTCGCCCGGATCGAGCCGCAGCAGCGGGCCGAGTACGCGTTCGGCGAGCGCCGCGCCGAGCCCCGGCGCGGAGACGAGGAGCGCGGCGGGCAGGTGGTCGTCGAGCAGGACGGTGCCGCCGCTCTCCGGGCAGGCCCGCAGGGCGGTTTCCGCGAGCCTGCGGGCGTCCCCGACCGCGGCCAGTCCCTCGACGGCCGAGCTGATGCCGATCCGGGCGCCGGGCGGGCCGCTCATGTGACGGGCCAGCTCGTCGAGGCCGCTGTCGCCGATCAGGACGATGCCGTGGTCGGCGTCCGCGGCGCTGTGCCACACCACGCGGGTGCCCGCGGGCCCCTCGGGCGGCGGGCCTCCCGCGTACGCGGCCCGGTGGCCGCCGCAGACCAGGACGACGGCGTACCGGCCCTGCTCGGGCAGGTCGACCGCGCAGGCCACCTCGGGCAGGTCGGCGATCCGGGTCGTGCCGTCGAGCAGCGCCGCCGTCATCAGCCGCAGCCGGTTCTCGCGGCGCCAGGTCAGCTGCCGTTCCATCTGCCGGTAGCCGTCGGCGACGAGCCCGCAGTGCTCGTCCACGAAGTTCCACACGTCGGCCGCGACGTGGACGAGCAGGCGCACGTCATCGGGGTCGTGCCGGGCCGACTCCTCGATCAGGCCCTGCCAGACCATGCCGCCGCCGAGCCGGAAGGCGTGCAGCAACGCGTCCAGGGGCAGGCCCTGTTCGGCGCGTACGGCCCCGATCCGCCAGGAGCAGCGGCGGGCGGCGTCGCGGGACTCCCTGGGGTGGATCAGGGAGCCGACGTTGTGCCGCAGCGACCGGTGGGCCTCCTGCCAGACCTCGGCGGCGTCGGTCTCGATGGCGGCCCGGTACGCCGGTTCGTGGCGCTTCAGGGCGGCGACCAGCCGGTCGGTGAGGTCCGGCAGGTCGTCCATCAGCGCCCGGGCCGCCCGGTGCAGGACGGTCAGCGCCTCCGCGGTGGCGAGGGAACGGGCGGGCGGCGTGGCGGGCGGCGGCCCGGGCAGGGCCCGGACCCCCGATCGTGCGGCGTGCGGCATCGCGGTCCTCCACCGGAGTCGGCTCGCTCCGGCGCGGGGGCGTCCCGCCCTCCGCGCCGGGACTGCGTGGCCCCCGAAGAATGGCATACCGCCCGGTCGGTCCCCAGTGCTGCGACCGGAAAGGTTTGCCGGAGGGCCGCACCTCGTACCGGGCGTACCGGTGTGGTCCGACGACGCGGCGAGCGTGCGTGGCGGGCGCCGCCCGGCGTCGAGCGCGCTCGACGAGACCCCCTAGGGGTGTGCGCGCCCTTTCTCCGCGCGGTCGATCAGCCGGGCCAGCTCGGTCCGCGAACGCACGCCGAGGAGGGCGAAGACGTTGCGCAGGTGGTGGTCGACGGTCCGGGGGCTGACGCACAGACGCGCCGCCACCTCACGGTTGGTGGCACCCTCCGCGACGCAGCGCGCGATCCGCAGCTGCTGCGGCGTCAGGCGGGCCACCGGCGAGGCGTCGGCCGGCGCCGGAGCGGGCGCCTCGCCCGCCGCCCGCAGTTCGGCCCGGGCCTGTTCGGCCCAGGCGGGGGCGCCGCAGCGCTCGAAGGCGACGCGGGCGTCCCGCAGCCGGCTCCTGGCCTCGCCCGGCCGGCGCCGGCGGCGCAGCCACTTGCCGTACAGCAACTGGGTGCGGGCCCGTTCGAAGTCGCCGCCCGCCCACTCGTGCCGGACCAGGGCCAGCGCGTAGAGGGCGTCGGCCTCCTCCGGTACGGCGATCAGGGCACGGCAGCGCGCGAGCTGCGCCGGGGCCGGCGGGTCGCATCCCTGGGCCGCCCAGACGGCGAACTCCTCGACGGCGGCGCGCGCGTGGGCCCGCTCGCCCGCAACCAGTGCGGCAACTGGTTCTCCGGACCGCCGTCGCAGACCTGTCCGAGCTGCACCTGATCATTGGCCACCCGGGTCCGGAGCGCTTCGGC
>NZ_JBEOXU010000061.1:0-35662 GCF_040296725.1 Streptomyces sp. NPDC002044 | reverse complement strand
CTCCGGGATCCCCGTCACCATCACCAACCCCGTCTCGGACCGCCCCAAGCGCAGCGCCGCCTCCTCCCGCGGACGCCGCAGCCGCCCCGCACAGGGACAGCGGCGGACCGGCCAGCGTCAGTCCTCCTTCGACGCGGCGGCCTGAAAGGCCCTGTGATCCGGAAGCCGGCCCATCTCTGCAGGAGGCACCTCGTGACGCTGGTTCAGACACAGCCCCGACCGGCGCACGCCGATCCCGTGCGCAGGACCGTGGCCGACGCCATGGACGCCGCCGGGCCGCAGGTCTGCGACGACATGACCGTCGAGGTGGCCCTCGCCGTCATGGCCAGCGCCCGCGCCGGGCACCTGCTCGTCTGCGACGAGTACGGCGAGTGCACCGGGCTGGTCACCCGGGCACGGCTCACCGCCCTGCGCGACAGCGCCGGGTACACGGACCGGATCCGGCTGCGCGACCTCGCCGGTGACCTCGGGCCCCTCACCTCGACCCGCACCACGATGGCCGAGGCGGAGCACGCCATGCGCTACCGGCGGCTGCGGGCCCTGCCCGTGGTCGACGAGCACGGCAGCGCCCTCGGCGTCCTCGCTCTCACCCGCTGAACCGCCTCACCCGGCCGGACCGTCCTCCCCTTCTCCCTGTGAGGCATCATGCGCTGTGTCATCGCCCGTTTCCCGTTCGACCTGACGAAGAGCGGCGTGCTGGAATCGATGAAGGGCATCAAGCCCGAGCTGGTGACCGCCGAGTCGGTGATCATCGGCCGCCGCCAGTACCCGGTCAAGCAGGTGGGTGAGGTCATCACCCGTCAGGACCGCCGCGACTTCAGCGCCGGTGAGGTGTTCCGGGCCATGACGCAGCTCGGCTTCACCTGCCGCACCGTCGCCAAGGCCGTGCCCGCGCCCGTCGCCGGCCCGCTCCTGGGGCGCGCCGCGATGATCGGCGCCCCCGCGGCCGTCTGACCGGCGTACGGGCGAGAGAGCCGCGAGCTGGACGCATCACGATGAGGGCCCGACCGGCACGCCGGTCGGGCCCTCATCGCATGATCCGTCAGCCGGTCAGCCGGCCGCCCTCGTTCGGCCCGCCGCCCGCCCGGCGGCTAGCGGGCGAAGAGCGCGCTCACCGTCTTGCCTCCGCCGGTCCTGCGGGTGACGGCGGTGGCGCGGGCGAGGTGGTTCACCATGGGCCAGCCGAACCCCCCGCTGCCGCCGTGCAGATCGGGGACGCGCATGCGCGGCGCGTGTGGACTGCCGTCGTGAACGGCCACCTCGATGCTTTCGGGGTGCGCGGTCAGATCCAGCGTGCAGGCGCCGCCGCCGTGGCGCAGGGCGTTCGTGACGAGTTCGGACACGACCAGGACGACACTGTCCGCGGAGTCCTGGTCGACAGAAGGCTGCCGCAGCCCGTCGAGGAACGCCCTGACGGAGTTCCGGGCGCCGGCGACGGCCGTCGTGGAGCGGACGATGGTGGCGTTGGTCTTCGTCGTGTTCATCAGGCTCACCTGCTCTCTGGATCGTCCGGGTCCGGACCCTGCCCGCACCCGGCCCGGCGATGCGACTCGCTGCCATCCGGTCCCTACCCGAACGGGGGAGGGGGCGAAGGACGGCGCCCCGCCTCCCGGCGTCCTCGGCGCGGCCACCGCACGGGCGCGCCGCCATCGACCGGGCCGAGCGTGCTTCGTGCCCCGCCCTTCCGGGTACCCCAAGTCGCCGGGGCCATGTGCCGGTTTGCCCGAAGTCGGGTGGGGCGGGGCGTTTCGGTCACCCCGCGGTGCGGCGGAAGCGGCCCGAGCGGGGCTCGGGAACCGTGCGGAGACGGCGCCGGGGCAGGCGCGGCCCGCCGGTACTCCGGTACCGGCCCGCTTGCTGCTCCGGCTGGGGCTCCCGCCCGCCCGGCCGTTCGCCCGCCAGGCCCGGCGTCACCGGTGGAGCGAGTACGAGAGCGGCGATGATCGCAGCCACCACGCTGAGGATGATCACGGTACCCACGGACATGTGTCCCGCCTCCCTGCGGTCGACTGCACTTCTCCTCACCCAGTGTTACCACTCGCCCCTCTTTGAAACACTCTGTGTGATCGGGCGTGTGTGTGCGGTGTCCTGCGCGCCCGGATCCGCCGGGTCGGTCGAAGCCTGATGACTCGGAGTCGAACGCGCGGAAACCTATGGTGGCCGGAGTAGACATTGCGCGGTCGCCTGGTTATGGTTTCTTGCGTAGCCAAGATTGAACGTGCCCTGGCGGACATGAACTGCCGGGCAGCCCGGGCCCACGGCTGGGCCCGGGCGCCGCGAAACGCCGGAACGGAAGGTGGTCCCCGGTCACGCATACGCGATCCCCGCACCCCCACCCTTCTTCGGGGCGAGGCGGCGGAAACGGAAGGTCGGCGCAGTACTAGGGCCGGCGGATGGTGTTGAATTTCCCTCGGGGCCCCGGTGCCACACGGCACCAGGGCCCCTCCATGCGTTCCCCGAGGGCTTACGTGAAACTTCGACAGAGGTGCAGATGACAGCAGAGAACCCCACAGGCCCGCTCGGCGGTCACCTGGACGACGACGACTATCCCGCCTACACCATGGGCCGGGCCGCCGAGATGCTCGGAACCACCGCGGGCTTCCTGCGTGCCCTCGGAGAGGCCCGCCTGATCACCCCGCTCCGCTCCGAGGGCGGCCACCGGCGCTACTCCCGCTACCAGTTGCGGATCGCGGCGCGGGCGCGGGAACTCGTCGACCAGGGCACCCCGGTGGAAGCGGCCTGCCGCATCGTCATCCTCGAGGACCAGTTGGAGGAAGCGCAGCGCATCAATGCCGAGTACCGCCGAGCGGCGGGTTCCCCGCAGGCCTGACGGCCGGCGCGGGGAGCGTGGCCAACTGATGTTGAGTGGCCGCTTCCTCTGGTGACGGTGCGTACCGTCCGTGTAGCGTGCCGGTAGCTGTCGTGGTTCGAAGTGCCTTCTGCCCGCATCTCCTTGGTGTGGGCAGTTCTGTTGCGTTGTGCCTGGACCAGGGCGATCACCTCCGTTTCCCGCACCGGTGGGCGACGATCATCGACTGGAAGGCATTGCTATGGCTACGGGCACCGTGAAGTGGTTCAACGCGGAGAAGGGCTTCGGCTTCATCGCCCAGGACGGCGGCGGCCCCGACGTCTTCGCCCACTACTCGGCGATCAACGCCTCCGGGTACCGCGAGCTCCAGGAGGGTCAGGCCGTGACCTTCGACATCACGCAGGGCCAGAAGGGCCCGCAGGCGGAGAACATAACCCCCGCCTGATCACCGGGTACCGCCTGATCACCCGGTCCGACTGATCACCGGGTCCGCTTGATCCTCAGGGGCACCACGGACATACGTCTGAGGGCCGCGCGGCACGAGCCGCGTGGCCCTCAGACGTATACGGCAGCCTCGGGCGTCCCTCCTCGGTGGCTCCCTCAGCTCTCGGCGAGCACGATGAGCCGGTCGCCCTCGGCGAAGCGGACCCGCTGTCGCTTGTCGGGGTTGATCCGCACGCCGTGGCCGGGGTCGGCGGCGTCCGCGCGCAGCCGGTATCCGATCGCGCATTCCCGGCGGCGCAGCGCCGACTCCACGACCGTGGCGAACGCGACCTCGCGGTCCAGCCGGACGTAGTCGGAAACCGGTTTCAGGTAGAGCTCGTTCCCCTCCGCGGTGAACAGCTCCTCGAAGACGTCGGCCAGGTGGCGGCTCTCCGAGATCTGGGTCATCAGGAGGCTGATCATCCGACCGCTCACGATGAAGTCGGCCCCCTCCCGGGCGGACGCCAGCAGGCGGTTGCCGTCGTCGGACATCTCGGTGGTGAGGGAGAGGTCCCGGTGGGCCGCGTCCCCGATCGCCCGCAGGTGCAGCAGCGTGACCAGTGTCCTGTCGTCCATCTCCGTCCCGGTCTCGGATTCCGGTCCGGACGGCCCCGTCCCCGGGGCCGTACCCGTTCCGGGGGCGGGGTGGGGCGCCGCCGCGGGACCGTGGCCCATCTCGCCGATGACGATCACGTTGTCGTACGACGGCACGTCCAGCTTGGCCAGCACGCCGGGATCGGTGATGTCCCCGCGCTGGAAGGACACTTCGAGGTGGCCGCGGGCCGGCCGGACGTCCGGGCCGGACCCGTCCGGGGAGCCACCGCCGAGGGCCACCACGTCCAGCGTGGTTCCGGGGCTGACGTACTGGTCGAGCTGTTCCACGATGAGCGGGGCGCGCCGGTTCCAGCCGAGCAGGAGCAGGCGTTCGGCGAGGGGGGTCCCGGGCTCCGTCATGACGATCGCGTCCTCGTCCACGAAGGAGTCCGCGTCCGCCCGTACGACCGTGTCGTCGTCGCGCGAGATGACGATGATCCGGTCGCAGGCGCTGACGGGCGTGTCCGGGGCCGGATTGAGGGCGACGCTCCCGTCGGCGCCCAACAGGCCCACCACCGAGGAGGTGGTGAACGACAGGAGTGCCTCGCCGAAGGTACGGCCCGCGAGGTCCTCGGCGGCGGCCGTGTAGAACTCGTCGCCGTCGAAGTCCAGTAACTCCTGGTACACCAGCGAGAGACCGGGCTGACGGGCCGTCTGTACGAGCAGCCGGGCGACGATGTCGTCGACGCAGAGGACGTGCCCCCAGGGGCCGGCGGCCAGCTGGGCGGTGACGTGGTTGCGGGCGTCGCGGACGGCGGCCACCACCACCGGGGCGCTGCCCGCCCCGGGGACTGCGGCGTTCAGGGCGAGCAGGGTCTTCACCACGTGGGCGTCGCCGCCCCGGCCGCCCGGCGGGAGTACGAGCACCGCTTTCGCGGTCTCCGGGCTCACCCGGGCGAGCACGGTGGGATCGGTGGTGCTGCCGTTGCGGCAGATGATCCGGGTCGCGCCGGTCGCCGGGATGTGGGTGGAGATCTCGTCCTCCATCTCCACCTTGTCCTTCGGGGCCAGGACGGCGATGGCCGACCGGCGCTGGTTGGCATGGGCGGCGACCAGCTCCGCGACCACGGGAAGGATCTGGTCGGACCACCCCAGGACGACGGTGTGCCGCGTCTCCAGGACGGTGGAGTGACCGAGCCGGAGCGCCATGATGCGGCGGTCGATCCCGGTGGTGATCAGACTGACCAGTGTCGACACGAACAGCAGGGCGACCAGGGCGAGCGAGACGGACGCCAGCACGAAGAGCGGGGAGCCGACCGCGCCCCCGATCTTGAGCGTCTGGCCGACGGCCACCCACACGGCCGTGAGCCGTCCGGAAGCGGTGGGCGGGACCCTGCGGTCGGCCCACACGAGGACCAGGCTCATCGGTACCACGAAGCAGAGGCAGGCCAGCGCCAGCCAGCTGATGAGCACGGCGGTCCCCCGTGCCACCAGGTTGTCGAACCGGTAGCGAAGACGCAGCCGGACCGACCTCGTGTACTGCTGCGCCACGCAAAGCTCCCCGGCATGAGTCGACGCGCCATGAGGGCTGCTGCCCGCGGCCCCCGAAGCTCACGGTAGGGAAGTCCGGCCGGCGATCCGCTCCCCGGGGCCCGCTCTCACCCGGAGGTATGAATGTTCCGCGAAACACCGGACCGGCCGACACCGGGCGGGCACACCCCGCCGGGCCCGCCGCCGCGCCGGTCCGCCGCCGTCACCGGCCGCGGACGAACGGGGCGCGGCGGCGGCGTACTTCGCCGAGGCCGGGGCAGCCGACCCCACGGGCGGCGTGCCGTGGCCCGCGCCGCGAACCCGCCCGCCCGCCCGGCCCGCCCTGCCCGACCCGATGAAAGGCCCCCGCACCCATGCATGCGCGCCGCGCCCTGCCCGCCGCCGTCCTGGCCCTGGCCGCCCTCACCACCCTGCCCGGCTGTGACGGTACGCCCGCGGCGGCGCCGGCCGCCGGCGCCGGAACCGGACGTGCCGCCGTGGCGCAGGAAGGGCGCGCCGCCGAGATACCCGGACTCGGACCCCTGACCAGGGGAGGAGTCCCCGGAGACGCGCGGCAGGCGGTCGTGGTCACCGGTCTGGACCCGGACTCCGCCACGTCCGCGGTGACCCTGTACGAACGCGACGCGGCCGGGGGCTGGACCCCGGCGCCGCTCACCGGGCCCGGCTGGCCCGCGCACAACGGCCGGCGGGGCTGGACCGACCACCACACCCAGGGCGATCTGCGCTCGCCCGTCGGGGTCTACGGACTCACCGGCGCGGGCGGGCTGCTCGACAATCCGGGGACCCGGCTCCCGTACGACCAGGGACCCGCCTTCACGATCGGCGGTACCGGTTCGCTGGGCGAGCCCCTCGCGGGCTCCTTCGACTATGTGGTCGCGATCGACTACAACCGGGAGCCGGGCACCTCGCCCCTGGACCGGACACGGCCGCTCGGCGAGGGGCGGGGCGGCGGGATCTGGCTGCACGTCGACCACAACGGCCCCACCGAGGGCTGCGTCTCCCTGGCGAAAACGCAGATGGGCGAGCTGCTGCGCTGGCTCGACCCCGAGCGGCGCCCCGTCGTCGTCATGGGCGACGCGGACGCGCTGCGCCGCTGAAGCCGGCCCCGCGTCCGGCCGACGAGCGGGTCCGCGCTCCCCGGACCCCCGCCGGCCGGGGGAGCGGTCAGCGCAACGGGGAGCCCGATCCGTCGAGTTGCATCTGCGGCCGGCCGCTGACCAGCAGCCAGGCCGGCAGCAGCGCCACGCACAGCAGCGGCAGCAGGCCCGGGTCCGGGGCGAGGATCCCGGCGGTGAACAGGCTCACCCAGCCCTGCCGGGTGACGGCCAGCAGGACCCCGAGGACCCCGCAGGTCACGCCGACCGCCGGATGCACGGCGGGCACCAGGGCGTTCGCGGCCAGACCCAGCGCGACCCCCACGAAGACGGAGGGGAAGATGCGGCCGCCGCGGAACCCGGATCCGCAGGCCACCAGGACGGCGGCCAGCTTCACCACGGTCATCAGGAGCAGCGAACCGGCCGAGTACGCACCGGGATCCGAGGCGAGGACCCCGATCTCCTCCAGCCCCTTGAAGAGGGTGAGCTTGCCGCCGAGCGCCCCGAGGAGTCCCAGCACCAGGCCGCCCAGGGTCAGTGCGAGCACCGGGTGCGGCAGCAGGTGGAAGACGCGGTGGACGTAGGGGAAGGCGTAGACGCCGGCCAGGGCCAGGGCCGCCCCGGCCGAGGAGATCACGAGCGCGGCGATCAGGTCGGGCCAGTGCGGGCCGGAGAACGGCGGCAGCGGCAGGTGGAAGGTCGGCGCGGCGAGCAGCACGCTCGTCACCCCGCCCGCTCCCGCGGCGATCAGCGGGGCGAAGAGCTGGTCCCACAGGGTGGGCGGGCGTTCGCCGGGGGCCGCCGGGGTGGCCGGCCGCGGGGCGGACACCATCGACTCCGTGAGGATCAGCACGGCCGCCACAGGGGTGCCGAACAGCGCGCCGACCGTACCCGCCGCGCCCAGCGCCACCCACATCTGGGCCGGACTGCCGGGCGCGAGGCGCCGCCCCAGCCAGTACGCGAGGGCGATGTTCGCGGCGGTGATCGGGTTCTCCGGGCCCAGGCTCACCCCGCCCGCCAGGGCCAGTCCGGTCACCACGAGCAGCCCGGGAACCACACCCAGGGGCAGCGGGGCGTCCACCAGGCCCGTGGTCGCGGGGTCGGGGCCGGCGTGCCCGTGCACCTTCCACGCCACGAGCCCGACCGCGAGCCCGGTCGCCGTCAGGACGGCCAGGATCCACGCGACGGACCAGGGCCCGACGCCGAGGGCGTCGGGCAGGGTCTTCCACAGGACGTCCTTGAGCAGATCGGCCGCCTCGCTCACGCCGATCAGCAGCAGGCTGGAACCCACTCCGATGACGAGGGCGGGCAGGATCAGGGGGAGCAGGGCCCTGGCGGGGGAGGCCGGAGGGGGTGCGGCGGGAGGTGCGGCGGCGGTCACCGGATCAACGTAGCGGTGAATCACCCGAAAACATGTCAAATAGTGGTGTGTGCGCGCGACGGAGGGACGCTCACCACGGAGCAGTGGCCGGGGCAGCGGCCGGGGCCAGGTCCGTGCGGACCTGCCCGGCTCCGGCCGGCCCGAGGGTCACGGCCGCCCGGGCATCCGCAGCCGCAGGCTGTCGTACACGGGCGCGCTGCCCATCCGGTCGGCGGTCAGGGTCGCGGCGAAGCAGGCCGTGAGCAGCGGGACCAGCAGGGACGTGGCCCCGGTCATCTCGACGACGAGCACGATGCCCGTCACGGGTGCCCGGACGGCCGCGGTGAACAGCGCCGCCATGCCGACGATCGCGAAGGACGCGGCGCCGGATCCGTCGTGGGGGAGGAGGGGCAGCGCGAGCCCGTGGACGAGCGCCCCCCACAGGGCGCCCAGTGCCAGCAGGGGGGCGAAGAGCCCGCCCGGGGTGCCGGCCGCGTAACTGAGCGGTCCCGCCAGGAACCGTACGACGAGGTACCCCGCGAGGACGGTCACCACCGGCACGTCGCCGGCCAGCAGCTGCCCGCTCAGCCGGTCCCCGCCGCCGGCCAGCAGAGGATCGATGCCGAGCAGCAGGCCGACGACGGCCCCGATGACGGCGGCCCGCGCGACCGGACCGACTCGGGTGACGCGGTCGCAGAAGGCCAGGGAGCCGAGGACGAGGCGGTTGTACCCCGCGCCCAGGGCGCCGGTGACCACGCCGAACAGGAGGAACACCGGCAGCAGGACGAGCGGTGGGGCGGCCGTGTCCGGTACCTGGAACACGGGCCGGTCGCCCACGACGAGCTGCGAGCACCCGACGGCGGTGGCGGTGCCGATGAGCGTGAGCAGGACCAGGCGCGGCCGGACCCGCTTGGTCACCTCCTCGCAGACGAACACCACCCCGCCCAGGGGTGCGGTGAACGCCACCGCCAGGCCGGCGCCGGCGAGCGAGGTGTGCAGCAGGGTGACGTCCTGCGGACTCGCGCGCGTACGGCGCCCCGCCTCCGCCCCGATCGCCGCCCCCATGTGGACGGTGGGGCCCTCCCGCCCGAGCAGCAGGCCCGAGCCCATGGCGATCAGGCCGCCCGCGAACTTGGCCGGCAGGAGCCACAGCGGCCTCGGCTCCCGCTCCCCGCGCCACACGGCCTCGACGTCCTGGATGCCGCTGCCGGCGGCGAGCGGGACCCGCAGGGCGATGGCGCACGCGACGGCGGCGCCCACCGCGGTGAGGGCGACCGGAACGAGCCAGCCCGGGCCGCCGAGCCGCTCCGCCGCCCCCAGCAGGGACCCGCGCGACTCCTCGGCCCACACCAGGCACCAGCGGAAGCTGCCGCCGACCAGCCCCACGAAACAGCCCGCCACCGCCGCGACGAGGTAGACCGCCGGCCCGCCGCGCGGCTGGCCGCCCGTCACCCGGCGGACCCGAGCCCGTGGTGGCGCGCCGGGCGGCGGGGGAGGAGGCCGGGGGTGCGTGGCGGCCGGGCGAGGGGTGTCCGGACACGGGGTGCGCCGGGCAAGCGCGGCGGGCGGACGCGGGGGGCACCGGGCATGTACTGACCTCCGCCAAGCCGTGGTTCGCGTCCGTCAGAGCCTGGCCCGCCGCTCGCGCATCGCCCCGGACATCGGCGCGGCCGCGCCCAAAGCGTCCCCGACTGGGCCAACGCGGCCCGGGGCGCGGCAGCGTGCGGTCCGCGACATCCGCGCACCATCGTCCCCATGAGACCGATTCCATGAGCGAAGCGTGATATGCCGTTGTCTATACCGTAATGACCAGTTTCGGTCATGTGTGGAAGGGGACTTCGTTGTCGCACGATCCGCCGGCCGGCTCTCGTTCCCGAACCGACAAGGTGGTCTTCGGCGTCACGGCGGGCCTGACGCTGGCCTTCGTGCTGTGGGGCGCCCTGGCCACCGACTCACTCGAAAGCGTGTCGAGCCGACTGCTGAAGGGGCTCATCCACAACGGCGGCTGGGCCTTCATGCTCGCCGCCACCGGCTTCGTCGTCTTCGCGCTCTGGCTCGCCATCAGCCGCTACGGCCGCATCCACCTCGGCCGCGAGGGGGAAGCCCCCGAGTTCCGCACCGTGTCGTGGGTCGCGATGATGTTCAGCGCGGGCATGGGCATCGGGCTCATGTTCTACGGCGTGAGCGAACCGCTCTCGCACTACCAGACGCCCCCGCCCGGCACGCACCCCGTCGACTCCGCCGAGCGCATGCAGACGGCGATGGCCACCACGCTCTTCCACTGGACGCTCCATCCGTGGGCGATCTACGCGGTCGTCGGACTCGCCATCGCCTACAGCACCTTCCGGCGCGGCCGCCGCCAGACGATCAGTGCGGTCTTCGAGCCGCTCATCGGCGCCCGGCACGCCCACGGGGCCGCGGGCCGCGTCATCGACATCGTCGCCATCTTCGCCACGCTCTTCGGCTCCGCCGCCTCCCTGGGGCTGGGCGCCCTTCAGATCGGCAGCGGGTTCCAGGAGCTGGGGTGGATGGACACCGTCAGCACCGGTCTGCTCGTCGCGATCATCGCCGTGCTGACCGTCGCGTTCGTCGCCTCCGCGGTCTCCGGCGTGGAGCGCGGCATCCAGTGGCTGTCGAACATCAACATGGTGCTGGCCCTCGTGCTCGCCGCTTTCGTGTTCATCGCCGGGCCGACCATCATCGTGCTCGACCTGCTCCCCACCTCGGTGGGTGCCTACATCGGCGACCTGCCCCAGCTCATCGGCCGCACGGAGGCCACGGGCGCGGGCGACGTCGCCGACTGGCTCGGCAGCTGGACGGTCTTCTACTGGGCCTGGTGGATCTCCTGGACGCCGTTCGTCGGCATGTTCATCGCCCGGATCAGCCGCGGCCGTACGATCCGCCAGTTCATCGGCGGTGTCATCCTGGTGCCGAGTTCGGTCAGCCTGGTGTGGTTCGCCATCTTCGGCGGTACGGCGATGAAGCTCCAGGAGAGCGGCGAACTCGGCCGCGAGACGACGCCGGAGGGGCAGCTCTTCGGGGTGCTCCAGGAGTTCCCCATCCCCACCGTGATGAGCCTGCTGGTGATGGTGCTCGTCGGCATCTTCTTCGTGTCGGGCGCGGACGCGGCGTCCATCGTGATGGGCACCCTCTCCCAGAAGGGCGTCTTCGAACCGGCCCGACTGGTGGTCGTCTTCTGGGGCGTGGTCACCGGGGCCGTCGCCGCGATCATGCTGCTCATCGGGAACGGCAAGGGCGACGCGCTCGCCGGTTTGCAGAACCTGACGATCCTGGTGGCGGCGCCGTTCACCCTGGTCATGATCGGCATGTGTGTGGCCCTCATGCGGGACCTCCGCCGGGACCCGCTGATCGTCCGCGGGGAGATGGGCGAGGAGGCCGTCGCCCAGGCCGTGGTCGCGGGCCACGAGGAGTACGACGGGGACTTCGAGATCCGCATCGGGCCCGGCACCGGACCGGAGCCGGACGGAACGCGGCCCTCGCCGGTCGAGCGGCCGCACTGACGGCCGCCGGGCCGCGTCGCCACCGTCCCGTCCGGCCGGCCCCGGCTGCCGGCCGGGGCCCCGGAGAGTGTGCGCGGGGAGGGTTCCTCAGGGGGTCCCCGGGCGCGGCGCCGCGGTGATCCTCCGTACGGACTCCACGACCGCCTCGCGGTGGCGGGCCAGCCGCTCGGACGGCCAGCCGGCGCCCGGGTCGCCCGCGGCGGGACCGCCGACCGCGCCGAACCAAGCCTGGGCCAGCCCCATCACGAGGGTGAGGACGTCCGCCGCGTCGATCGCGGGATCGACGGCGCCGGTCTGCTGGGCCCGTTCCACCACCGCGATCTTGCCGCGGTAGGACTCGGCCTCGGCGGCCGTCGCCCCCGGCCGCTCCAGCTGCTTCCACTGGACGAGCCGCATCAGCGCCGGCCGCTCGACGAGGTGGTCGAAAACGGCGCCCGCGTAGCCGGGCAGGTCCTCGGCACTGAAGGGAACCGACTCCGAACCGTCTTCCAGCGCGCGCTGGAGCACGACGTCGAAGAGCTCCTCCTTGTTGCCGAAGTAGACGTAGATGAGCCGTTTGTTGGCCTGCGCGGCCTCGGCGATCCGGTCGACCCGCGCCCCGGCGATGCCGTACGTCGCGAACTCGGAGAAGGCCGCGTCGAGCAGCCGTGCCTTGGTCGCGCTGGAGTCCCTTGCCATGTCCGCAGCCTAGCAAGTAACTATCCGGTTATTGACATCGGATGCGAGGGAGGTGCATGGTTGACCTATCCAGTTAGTTACTTACTTTCGCGAGGAGAACCACCATGGAAACGCGCACACTGGGCGGTCAGGGCCTGCGGGTCGGCGCCGAAGGGCTGGGTCTGATGGGGATGAGCGCCCACTACGGCGCCACCGACGAGACCGAGTCGCTCGCCACGATCGACCGCGCGCTGGAGCTCGGAGTCACGCTGCTGGACACCGCGGAGGGCTACGGCCCGTTCCTCAACGAACAGCTCCTGGGCCGGGCGCTCGCGGGGCGCCGTGAAGCGGCCGTGATCGCCACCAAGACGGGGGTCGAGTTCGCCGACGACGGCACCTTCCTCGGCCACAACGCGACCCCGGACTACATCCGCCGCTCGGCGGACCGCTCCCTGCGCCACCTGGGCACCGACCACATCGACCTGTACTACCCGCACCGCGTCGACCCCGCCGTGCCCATCGAGGAGAGCGTGGGCGCCATGGCCGGGCTGGTCGCCGCCGGCAAGGTCCGCCACATCGGCCTCTGCGAGGCCGCGCCCGCCACCGTCCGGCGCGCCCACGCCGTCCATCCGCTCGCCGCGGTGCAGACGGAGTACAGCCTCTTCGAGCGCGGCATCGAGCAGAACGGCGTCCTGGACACCCTGCGCGAGCTGGGGATCGGCCTCGTCGCCTACGCGCCGCTCGGCCGGGGTTTCCTGTCCGGAGCCCTCACCAGCCCCGACGACTTCGCGGCGGACGACTTCCGCCGTACGGATCCCCGCTTCCAGGGCGAGAACTTCGGCCGGAACCTGGCCGTCGTCGACCAGGTCCGCCGCCTCGCCGCGGAGAAGGGCGTGACCCCCTCGCAGCTCGCCCTGGCCTGGACGCTGCGCCGGGGAGCGGTGCCCATTCCGGGCACCAAACGGCGCCGGTACCTCGAGGAGAACGCCGCCGCCACCGCCGTGGCGGTCTCCGACGCCGACCTCGCGCGCATCGAGGCCGTGGCTCCGCGCGGGGTGGTCTCGGGTGACCGTTACGCTCCGGAGCTGATGGGGTCCTTGAACGGCTGACCCGGGTTCGTTGTCCGGGCGCGTGGGTGTCGCAGCTCACGGCGAGTGAACGGAACGCCCCCGTGTCGTTGAGCGTTCACCTATATGTGGCCGGTTGGTCGCGGCGTCCCCGCCGAGAGGCGACCGCCCCGCCGCCACCCCTCCGCCGCCCCGGCCGGTCACCCCCCTGACCGGCCGGGGTTCCCCGTGTGCGGTGGCCGCTCCGCACCCCGGAACGGCTCCGGCGGGCCCGCCGGGCCCGGGGGGCCTACGGTGGATCAGTGCGCTACCGCCTCGCAGTCGTGGCCCTCACCGCCGCGTTCTGCGTGTCCGTGTCGTCCTGCGACGTGCAACAGGTCCCCGCGCCGCGGTTGCGGGCCCTGCCCGCGGAATCGGTGCCGGGGCTGGCCGCCCGCGTCGCGGCCGTTCCGGCGGAGAAGCTGGGCGCCTCCCACCGGGCCGGCTGCCCCGTGCCGCCCCGGGAGCTGCGCCTGATCCGGATGAACCACTGGGGCTTCGACGGCAAGGTCCACGCGGGCGAGCTGATCGTCCACCGCGACGCGGTGGACCCGCTGCTCCACGTGTTCGGCGAGGCATTCGCAGCCCGGTTCCCGATCCGCCGCATGCGGGTCATGGCCGAGTACGCCGGCAGCGACGCCCGGGCCATGGCCGACGACAACACCTCCGCCTTCAACTGCCGCCCGGTCACCGGCGATCCGCGCCGGCTCTCCCGGCACGCCTGGGGCGACGCCGTGGACATCAACCCCGTGGAGAACCCGTACGTCGACCTCCACGGCACCAGCCACCCGCCGAACGGGCGCGACCACCTCGACCGCGAACGCGACCGGCCCGGCATGATCCGCCCGGGCGGCGCGGTGGCCCGGGCCTTCGAGGAGGTCGGCTGGTTCTGGGGCGAACGCTGGTCCCCTCCCGACTACCAGCACTTCTCCGCCAACGGCGACTGAGCGCGCCTGCGGCCACCCGGGACCGGGGAGGCCCGTCTCTTCAGAACGCCTTGCGCAGGCGCAGCCGCATGGGCCTGCCGTCCGGGTCCACGAGCAGCCGGTAGAACGGCATGGACACCCGCCTGGCCAGCGGCGACAGTTCCGGCGGCCGGTAGGCGCGGAGCCGGCCCGGCGGCCGAGGCCCCCGGCGGCCGCCGTCGTGCCAGGCGTCCAGCGCCGAAGCGGCCGCCGCGAACGCGTCGAAGGCGCGCACCGGGTCGCAGAGCGGATCGGGGGCGCCCGCGGCGGGCTCGGCTTCGTCGAGGTGTTCGCGCGCGAGGCGCAGCCGCAGTTCCCTGGCGAAGACGCGTGCGCCGTCCCCGAGGCCGGCCGGGTCGTGCGGCGCGCGCGGGTCGGCGTCCTCGTCCAGGACGACGCAGCCGAGTTCCGAATCGTGGCTCCAGGAGCGGAGGTTGATGTTGTCGGAGCCGACCGCCGCCCACACGTCGTCGATCACGCACGCCTTCGCGTGGACGTAGACCGGAGTTCCGGCGTGGTTCTCCAGCCCGTTACACCGCGACCCGCTCGCCGCCCGCCTCGCGCAGCTTGTCGAGCGCGGCGATCCGGCCCACCAGGTTCATCGGCAGCGTGAGCCGGCCGTCCTGTTCCGGGACGGTGGGGATGACGGCGACCAGGTGCAGCCCGGGGTGGGCCGCCAGGGCTCGCGCGAAGCTCTCCACCACGCTCGGTGACCACAGGTACTGGTCCTCCAGGTAGATCAGCGACCGGGCCCGCCCCACGGCCCGCAGGTAGCCGCGCGCGATGCTGCGCTCGCCGTCGGGGGCGAAGGGGTAGCCGCGGAACAGCCGGTTCGGGTACGTGCGCAGCACCTGGACGGTGTGGGTCCCGCACGGCTCCGGATCGGGCAGCTGCGCCGGCAGGGGGTCCGCTTCGGTGTCCTCGCGGTGGGCGATCTCCCGCACGCGCGTCAGGGGGCTTCGGCTGAGCGGCGCCGGGTCCTCCCACCGTTCGCGGAAACCGGCCTCGAGGTCGCCGACGGCCGGCCCGCGCACCGCGAGCTGGATGTCGTGCCACGGCGGTCGCTCACCGTAGGCGTCGGCGAAGGGGATGGCCTGCGGGTCGCCGTGGTGGGAGGCGTCGTCGTTGCGGCCGTGGCACAGGTCGATGCCGCCGACGTACGCGACGTCGGCCGCGGGCCGGTCCGGGTGGCGCAGCACGACGAGCTTCTGGTGGTGGGACCCGCCGGGGCGCACCCGCATGTCCAGCAGGCATTCGCCGCCCGCCGCGGCGATCTCCTCGCCGAGGTGGCGGTTCTCCGTCTGGCTGAACTGCAGTCCGTCGAGGTGGGAGCGCCAGATGAGCCCCTTGACGATCACACCGCGCTCGGCGGCCGCGGCCAGCACCCCACCGATCTCGGTGCCCTCGCCGTCCAGACGTTCGTCGGGGTCGCCCCGCCAGTCGGTGAACAGCAGGAGGTCGCCCGGCCCCTGCGCGCGGATCGCGGCGAGCAGCTCCGCGAAGTACGTCCTGCCGTGGACCAGCGGCCGCACGTGGTTGCCGTGGGACCAGGCCGCTCCGTCCGGTCGACGGCGGTCCAGACACGTCGCGGAGTTGCCGCGCTCTTCTGCGGTCAGCAACCAGTCGGAGAGTTCCACTGCACGCCCTTCCCTCCGTACGGCGGCTACCCCGTCCGCGCGGACCCATGCCCGCGCGGACGGGGCGGCTCGCCGACGCGGGGAGAGCACTGCTTCGGGTCGGTGACCTCGACCCGCGACTTCCACCGCCCGCTGACCATGTGGTGCACGACGTACGGGTCACCGGAGACGGCCGTGCCGCCGGTCGGTTCGTCGAGGATGCGCACGTCGGCGCGGACGCCGTTGATGTGGCTGATCCGGCGGCGGCAGCGTCGCAACCCGGACGCCCGCGCCGGGGCCGAGCCGCCCTTCGGCTCACCCCCGGCCCGGGACGCCCGTCAGCCGAGGGCCGAGGCCAGCAGGGCGGCGGTCCGGGCCACCAGGGGGTGGTCCGCCGCGGCGTCCGGCTCGGGCCGGGTCGTCAGGACGGCCATGACGACCGGCGCCGCCCCGAGCGGCGGCCAGGCGACGCCCACGTCGTTGTTCGTCCCGTACGCGCCGCCGCCGGTCTTGTCCGCCAGGACCCAGTCCGCGGGCAGGCCCGCCCGGAAGCGTTCCGTACTGGTCGTGTTGGCGAGCAGCCAGCCCGTGAGCCGCTCCCGGTCCCGGGGCGCGAGCCCGTCACCCAGCGCGAGGCGCTCGTAGGTCCGGCCGACGGCCCGCGGGCTGGTGGTGTCCGTCAGGCGGCAGGGCTCCGCCGAGTTCAGCTCCGGCTCCCACCGGTCGAGCCGGGTGACGCCGTCGCCCACCGAGCGGCAGAAACGGGTGACGGCGTGCGGACCGCCGAGCTCGCGCAACAGCAGGTTGGCGGCCGCGTTGTCGCTCTGGCAGATCGCCGCCGCGCACAGCCGCTCGACGGTCATGCCGTTGGCCAGGTTCTCGGGCAGGCCGGTGACGGGGGCGTGCCCGCAGACCCGTACGTCCCGCGCGGTGTAGCGGACGCGCCGCGCGAGGAACTCCCCGTCGCGGTCCAGATCGCGCAGGACGGCGGCGACCGCGAGCGTCTTGAAGACCGAGCACATCGGAAAGGTCTCGTCGGCGCGGTAGAGAACCGTCCGGCCGCTGCCGGTGTCGCGCGCGAACACGCCCAGGCGGGCGGAGTGTTCGCGCTCCAGGGCGCGCAGCTCGCGCAGGACGCCCTCCCGGCCCGACGGCGCGGCGAAGGCCGTGCCGCCCGTGGCCAGGACGGCGAGGGTGCCCGTGCCGGCGGCCAGGAGCGCGCGGCGGGACGGGTGGGCTCGTACTGTTTCCACGGTGCGTTCTCCTCTGCGGCGGCCTCGGAAGCCTCGGCCGGCCGCGTCGTATCCCGTACGTATGACCCTTATGGGGTACAAGACGCGCGAACTGCCCCGCTGGTTCACTCCGCCACCGTCCGCCCCGGGGGTCCGGCCGGGGCACACCGCTCAGGAGGGGGTGCGCAGCCGGGCCGCCGCGGCCTCCGCCTCGCGTACGACCCGTCCGGGTTCGACGTCGACGAGGCGGCCGTCGAGCTTGAGGGGGCGGCCGTCCACGAAGACGGCGTGGACGTTCTCGGGGCGGCCGTTGAAGACGACCTGGTTCACCCAGTCGAACCGCGGCGCGAAGTTGAGGGCGGCCGGGTCGATCACGATGACGTCGGCGCGCTTGCCGGGCGTCAGCGAGCCGATCTCGTCGGCCATGCCGAGGACCTCGGCTCCGCCCAGCGTCGCGATCCGCAGCACGTCGTGGACCCGGGGGAACACCGAAGGGTCCTGGGCGCGCGCCCGCTGGAGGCCGATGGCCGCCTTCATCAGCGCGAAGACGTCCGAGGTGTCGTTGGTCCCGCCGTCCTGGCCGAGTCCGACCTTGACGCCGCGCCGTCCCAGCTCCGGAAGCCGCATGATCCCGGAGGCGAGGCGCATGTTGCTCAGGGGGCAGTGCGCGACCCGGACGTCGTGGGCGGCGACCGCGGCCGCCTCGTCGTCGGTCAGATGGACCGCGTGGTTCATCAGGAGCCGCGGACCCATCGCGCCGATGTCCGTGAGGACGCGTACGGGGTCGTCCGCGTGCTGCTCGTCGCGTTCGAGGACGTGGCTGTTGAGCATGACGCCGAGGTCCTGGGAGATCTCCCAGTGGAGCCGGTTGAGGCCGGACAGCGCCCGCGCGGCGTGGGTGGCGACCATCGCGGAGGCGAGCGGCACCGGGTCGATCAGCTCGCGCTTCACCCGGGCGATCAGCGGGGCCTCCCGCTCGCCCTGGAACATGGCGTAGGCGAACCGCACCCGCGTGTCGGTGAGGGCCCGCACGTACTGGACCGTCGTGTCGTACGGGAGCGCGTCGACCCAGTCCACCAGGGTGGTCACGCCGGACTGGACCGAGTCCAGGGCGCCCAGGCGCACGAAGCGGTACATGTCCGCCGGCGTGATCCGCGAGAACGTCGTGCGGTTGCAGTCGGCCAGCCAGCCGAACAGGTCGCGGTCCGCGCAGCCGCCGCGCATCGACGACTGCCACAGGTGGGTGTGGACGTCGACGAATCCCGGCATCACGAGCTTCCCGGCGGCGTCGATCACGTGCGCGCCCGGAGGCGCCGGCAGCCGCCGCCCGACGGCCGTGATGACGCCGCCCGTCATGAGGACGTCCGCGTTCTCGACGCAGCCCAGGGGCCCTTGGCCGGCCGCGGGATCCATGGTGAGCACGAGCGAGGCGTTCCTGAGCACGGTGGCCCGGGCGGCCGGACCCGCGGGCCCGGCCGGCCTCCCGGGCCGGGGCTCCGCGCGCCCCGCGCCACGACCGGCACCCGCGTCGATGCCGAGGAGGAAGGGTGAGGTGGCGGCCACGGTGAGGCCCATCAGCACGCCGCGGCGGCCCGGTGAGGGCGGGGACGACGGGGGCGGGGACGGGGGTGGCGCGGCGGCGGCCGCCGGCGGGACGGCGGGAAACGGAGGCGGAGCGGGGGCGGGACACTCGGCGTACGGGTCCATGGGTGTTGCCTCCCAACGAGCACGCGTCGGACAGCACTTCCCGTCACTGACGAGACGTCAGGATGGAACGGGGAAGGTAGCTGAAGCGTGCGGCAGGGGAGTGGCGTTCCGATAGATGTGCGTCAACATTTTGTGGAAGTGTGTCCGCGCGCCCGGCCCCCCGGCCCGCGGGCTCAGCCCCGACCGTGGGGGCGCAGGTGGCCCGATCCGGCCGGATCGGTGTCGCGGTGCGGGTCGGGTCGGCCCGGCGGGTGGAAGCAGGCCGTGATGGTCTTGCCGCCGTGGAAGGCGTGGGCGTCCCAGCGGTCCGCGAGGGCGTCGACGATCGCCAGACCCCGCCCGGAGACCGCTTCGTCCGAGGCGTCGCCCGGAGCCGGCAGACCGGGATCGGAGTCGGCGACGCTGACGTGCAGGCACTCCCCGTCCCAGGTCAGGACGAGTTGGGCACTGCTGCGCGCGTGGACGTGCGCGTTGGTGACCAGCTCCGACACCGTCAGCAGGACGGAGTGGACGACATCGGGAGCGTCCTCGGTCCAGTTCAGGGCCTCCAAGTGCTCCAGACTCCACCGGCGGGCCGAACCCGGCCCTCGGTAGATGGGGAACGACCTGGCCCAGCCCACCGCACGGAGCGACAAGGCACCCACCTCATTTCCCTGGTTCCGGCCTTTTCGGCACGTGTTCCTCAGGTCCGTCCGGCCCGGTGACGGGCGTGGTGACCGCCCCGGCGCTTGACGAGCAGGAGCGCCAGCAGCATCGGCGCGATCAGCAGGATCATCGTTGCCATGGTGGAGTCCTTCCTCGCGGACCGTTACCTCTGCGCGTGTGACCGCCAGGCCGCGGTCGAAACCCCCGCGGCCGGGTGACGCACCGGCCGGGGACGGCGCGGCGTCCCCGGCGGCGGACGAATCGCGCGGTACGGGGAAGGGCAATCGCGCGGTACGGGGGAGGGATTGAGTCAGCGCTCTTGTGGTGCGGGTCTCCGGCCGGGCAGGCTCGGGTCATGAACACAGCCAGGCACGCCAGTGAACAGCTCATGAGCTGGCCTGCACTCAGCGAAGGCCGCACCCCGTGCGGCAGTGGGCTCGGCCTGAACGCCGGTTCACAGGAGATCGTCCACTTCCACGGCGATCACGAGGCTGACGTCCACCTGACCCGCGCGATGATCGCGAAACTGGAGCCGGCCCTCGCCGGATCCACCGCGGTCCATCTGCGCACCGGGTCGGAGTGGGTGACGGTACGTCTGGACATCGACTCCGACATCGACCTGCTGGCCACCCTGGTCAGCGCCGCGCTCCAGGCCGCCACCCGGGCCGAGGCCGAGCCGGACGTACGAGGACCGCACCGGGACCCCTGTACGCGTCAGGGGAGCCCGGCCCCGGTCATCATCCGGCACCCGGACGTCCCGGGTGAGGAGACGAGCGGGCGGAGCTGCTACAGGTAGCGGCGGATGGGCAGCACCGCGGTCTCCCGGGCGCGCTGGAGCACCGAGCGGCGCTTCCAGCGGCCCGGGCGGATCGGGTCGCTCGCCCTGAGGTCCTCGTCGTAGTGCGCGTCGAGGGTCGCCGTGAACTCGGCGTCCATCACGGCGAGCATCACCTCTTCGTCGTGGTCCAGCGACCGGCGGTTGAAGTTCGTCGAGCCGATCAGGGACACCACGCCGTCCATGGTCACGATCTTGGCGTGCATCATGGTCGGCTGGTACTGGTGGATCTTCACGCCGCAGGCGGTCAGCGCCTCGTAGTGGTGCTGACCGGCCAGCTGGCACACGCGCTTGTCGGTGTGCGGCCCGGGCAGCAGGATCTCGACCTCGACGCCGCGGCGGGCCGTGGCGCAGAGCAGCTCGATGAAGTAGGTGTCGGGGGCGAAGTACGCGGTCGCCAGACGCACCCGTTCCTCGGCCGATTCCAGGATCACCCGGATCAGCGTCTGCATGTCCTGCCACCCGAAACTGGCCGAACCGCGGACCACCTGCACGATGGCGCCGCCGCCCGTCTCGTGGGTGACGAACCGGTCGCGGTCGTCGAACAGCTCCGCGTGGCACTCCGCCCAGTTCTGGGCGAAGGCCGCGGCGATCCCGTCGACGGCCGGGCCGCGCACCTCGACGTGCGTGTCCCGCCACTCGCCGGGGTTGCGCGCGTTGCCGCACCACTCCTCGGCGATGCCGACGCCGCCGGTGAAGGCGGTCCGCTCGTCGACCACCAGGACCTTGCGGTGACAGCGGTGGTTCTGCTTGAGCGGCGAGAGGTAGAGCGGCTTGCGGAACCAGGCGACCTCGACGCCCGCGTCCTTCATCCCGTCCAGCAGGGTCTGCTCTATGAGACGGCTGCCGAAACCGTCCAGCAGCAGCCGCACCCTGACGCCTGCGCGGGCCCGGTCGGTCAGGGCCTCGGCGAACTGCCGGGCGATGTCGCCCCTCCAGTACACGAACGTCATCATGTCGACCGTGTGGCGGGCCGAGCCGATCGCGTCCAGCATCGCGGCGAAGATCTCGTCCCCGTTGCGGAGCGGCAGTACGGTGTTCCCCTCGGTCGCGGCGATGCCGATCAGCCGCTCCAGACGCCGGCGGATGCGCCGGATCCGCTCGTCCGCCGTGCTGCTGCCCGCGGGCGGGTTCAGTACGCCGCTGAGCTGCTGCTCTTCGTCGATCATGCCGCGTGCTCCTCGGTTCGGGTCTGTTGCCGCCCAGGACCCTATCCGAAGCCGGCGGCGACGGATCCCGGCCCGCTCCGCGGGGAAGCGGAGCGGGCCGGGACGTGCCGACCGGTCAGGCGGCGGCCGTACCGGCCGACGCGCCAGCCGCCGTGGCGGCGGCCGGGGCACAGGGCGCGGCCGCCAGCATGTCGTCGGCGGCCGCCAGGGCGTCCTTGATGTTCCGGGTCGCTGTTGCCACGCACAGCGTGAACGAAACGTTCTCCAGTTCGAGGCGAACCTCGGGGGAGTCCTCGAGGGCCAGCGTGATCCGTGCGTCGGCGTATCGGGACAGCAGGCGGCGAAGGACGGCGGGTGCGGGCTTCAGCACGGGGGACTGCCTTTCTACGGAGTGTGGTACGCAACTGCCCCGTCACCCGGTGTGCATGCGCGCGGCTCCGGAACCGGTCCGCGGAAACCGGCCCGCGGCGGAGAGAGCGCGGGACGTTGGACCCCGCACGTACGGCACCTCAATGGCGGACGCGCTGATGGGCTGCGCCCGCGCCACCCGCCACAAGGAATGCCGGAAGGTTCTCGTTGAGCGGTCTGCGAGCGAGACCGGTAAGCCGGCCGCCTGCAAGGGTGTGAAGGAGGAGGACTACAGCGTGATCGCTGCCAGCGCCGCCATCGCGCGCCTTGGCTGGACGGACGAGAACGGCAAGTTCAGCGAGAAGAAGATGCTGGAGGACAGCAGCAAGTAGACAACTGCCCCCTTCCGGCCGTTCGGGGTCGGGAGGGGGCGCTTTCGTGCGTCCGGGGTCAGGCAGGGCCGAGCGCCTCGATGGCGCTGACGACCAGCGCGCGGGCCTCAGCTCCGTACACGGCCATGCCGCGGAGCTGCTCGAATGCCTTCAGGTAGAGCGCGATCTCGGAGGGCTGCGTGACCGTGACCCGGGCCGAGAGGAGCTCGATGGACACGAGCGTGTCGTCGTACATGTGGAAGGTCTCCAGCGGCCACTGGCTACGCGCCCGGGAGGCCATGGGAATGATGCCCAAGCTGACGGTAGGCATCGCCCCCACGGTCATGAGGTACCCCAGCTGGGCGGCCATGGCCTCGGCATCGGCCAGTTGGTGCCGGAGCGCGGCCTCCTCGACGAGGAGGACGTAACGGCGGCCCGGCTCCCGCACGATCCGGTTGCGCTCCATGCGGGCAGCGACGGCCTCAGCGACGTCGTTGGGGATCTCCCGGAACTCACTGATCGCGCCGAGCAAGCCGGCCGCGTAGCCCTCGGTCTGGATGAAGTGCGGGAGGAGCGTTGCGGAGTAGACGCGGAAGAGGCGGGTGGAGCGGAAGAGGGGCACGTAGCTGTGCTGGAGCTGCTTGAGCCCACTTCTGGAACGGCGCCGCCATTCGGTGTACAGCGACTGGGCGTTCTGCGACTGGGCAATGATGTCCGCCGCCTGGCCGACCGCACCGCAGGCATCGCACCAGCGGCGCACGTCGTCCGGGGTCGGCGGGGTGATCGCGTTCTCGATACGGGAGGACTTCGAGTGCGTCCACCCGCAGCGGTTGCCCAGCTCGCTGCCGCTGATGCCCGCCTCCGCGCGCAGCTCGCGCAGCCGGTCCGCGACGCTGCGGCGTGCGGCCTGCGCCGCGGATGACGGGGATACGGGCATGAGCTGGGCGTCGCCTACCTGGTCTCGAAGCGGTCGTGCGGAGTCGCGCGCGCCCAGACAGTTTCAAAGGCGTCCGCGCACAGCTTGGCCGCGGCCGGGTCCTCGCTCATCTCGCCGCCCGCGGAAACGCCTTCGCCTGAGAAGTGGTTCCACCGGATCAGCCGACCGTCGACGAGCCAGAAGTCGTTCCCGGGCAGGGCGATGTCGCTGGCCTGCCGTCGCGGAAGCCAGCGCACGTCTTCACCCGCGGCAACGTTCGTGAACGTCGCGTCGTAGAGGAAGCGGGTGTACTCGCTGACCGGCTCAGAGACGATCCGGGCCCGGCGCACGGTGACGCCTCTGGCCGTGGTGGCCACGATGAGGTCGAGCCACGGCCGCCACCACGACGCCCGGTCTGCAGGGTCGTGGCGGTGGCCGGCACGCCAGGCTGCGAACGGGCCGGTCTCGTAGTCGACCGCATACGCGTCGCGGGTTTCCAGGTGGACGACCGAGTGCTCAGCGGAGCCGAGGAGGTCAGGCCAGCTGGGGACGTTCAAGAACATCGCATGCCTCCCTGATCATGTGCGCCATGCGCGCGGGGATCCGCACCACGGCTTCGCCGTCGGGGATGCCGGTCCCGTGGCCGGGCATCTCCAGAGAGGCGCATTCCGCCTCCAGTTCAGGGTTGGGCTTCCAGCCCTGAAGCACAAGTTCACTGTGCTCCTCGTCGACCCAGATAGTGGGGCTCTCCCCGTCGACGCTGCTCGGGTCGATGCCTACGAAACGTAGCGCCATGGTGTCCTCCGTCGCTCGGGTTGTGCACGGATGAACACCAGCCTCGTGGGCGCTGGTTGGCGGGTCAAGGGCGTGTTTCAAGGTCGTCCGAATCGGGCTCTGTCGTGAACATCGGTGCACATTCGTGGTGATCGTGCACAGCCTGTCGTCACGCTCAGGTGCAGCACCGGCTGACAACGGCAGGGAGCAGCGGCATGACCACCCAACGAACCGGCCCGGAAACGACCCCGGCCTCCGTGCAGGCGACCCGCTGCCGGGATGTACCCCTGCCCAGTGCGCACGGCCTTGCCTGGGACCAGGCCGCGGGCCGCGCCTGCATCGCCTGCAACCGGCAGCTCACGACCGGTGCCGTGTACCGCGGCCGGGTCTTCGGGCATCAGGGCTCGCACAACTTGGACGCCGACGTCTGGTGCTGCCCGGATCCGGTGACGTGATGCGGATCTGCTGCTACTGCGACCGCGTCATCCGCGGCCAAGCCAACGAGACCGTGGTACACGCCGCGACTGGGGTCCGGCCGGACCAGTACTCCCACATCAAGGGCGATCCGCAGTGCCGGCCGCGAACGGCGGCCGGGCAGTGACCGAGTGGCAGAAGCAAGCCCTGATCGTCGCCGCAGTGTTCGTCGCCTCCACAGCCGTCATGTTCCACGCGATCGTCAACAACCCTTGAAACTCCCGCGCCGACCGGGCGGGCCAGCCCCACCCACTGCACACATCGAGGAGCGACATGTCCTGTGGCAACACCCCCGCGCCGCCCCCGTGCTCGTCCGACGGCGGCGACTCCAGCCCCGCCCGCGGCGCCCTGACCGCGACCCCGCACAAGTCCGCGCGGCGCCCTGCTCAGCGACGCCGCGTTCAACGGCGTGATGCACACCGTCCTCGACAACAACCCGGGCATGGAGCCGGGCATGGCCGGCCGTATCGTGATCGAGGCGATCAAGTTCGTGGCCGCGGCCGCGCAGTTCCCGACCGTACGGATCGCCCCGACCCGGGAGGTTGACGAGGGCTGGCATGCGCTGATCCTCCACACCCGGCTGTACGAGGCGCTGTGTGCCCGGCTGGGGCGGACTGTCCACCACTACCCGGAGCGCCCGGACGCGGCCCGCCACGACCCCGACGTCATGACCCGCACGATCGCGTTGATCGAGCAGGTCGGCTACACCCCCGACGCCGAGCTGTGGCGCGGCCCGAAGGAGGCGCTCGTCACGGTCGCGGCGGACTGCTCGCACACCCCGGTGCCGGGCGGATGCGGCCCGATCAACCCGGGGAACTGTGCGACGCACGGCGGCGGCGACGACGAGTAGCTAGGCTCGGCGCACTCCGATGAAAGGGCGAGGACATGACCGGTGCAGATGCCTACGAGGTGCACGTCTCCATGAGGCAGTTCGGTATCCCGGGGGCCGTCACGCCGGTGGCGGCGGATGATCCGGCGGGGGCCTGGTGCGTGGTTGACGCGGACGGGCAGACGGTTACGGATCATGTCCTCGCCCGGGTCGCGGCGGCTCGCGCCCAGCAGCCGGCCCGCGGGTTCGTCACCGCGCGCTGACCCGGGGCCGCCCCGTCCGGCACCCTCCGGCCGGCCGGAGGGTGCCGGCATACGAGGTGCGTCCACGCGTGTCGGCTCTGCTGGCCTTCGTCTATCGAAAACCATTGCGTCACATGCTTGAACAGATGAGGCTGCTTACATAGCCGCGCTGATCAACAACCCCCGGTGAGATGACGTGTACGAACTGCCATACGTGGTCGGCCCCGGGTCGGTCATGCCCAGAGGCTTAGGTAGAGACCAGTAGCCCACCCGTGTGCCGCCTTGACAGCGCGCGGTGACGATCCGGCTACTCGGATTCCGATTGATCCCCTTCTCCCCGGGCAGACGGCCGTAATTGGCCGCTGTGCCCCTCATGCGCGCCCGCGCTCCTGGGCTGGCACGCTCTGGGACGCGCGAGCGCTCGACCCCGGCCGGCTGCCACCGACCGGGGTCACATCCTGCTGTCGACGAGCCGCGTCACTGGTACCTCTAAGGCGGCCGCGATCAGTAGGAGGTCGGTGAATCTCGGATCTCGTTCGCCGCTTTCGTAGCGCTGGATGCTGCGCCCTGAGGCCGATGCGGTCGGCGAGCTGGTCTTGGGACAGGTGCAGATCTCTACGGCTCTGGGCGATGCGTTCGCCCAGCTCCCGTCTGCGGACGATGACCCATTCTGGGAGGGGAGTACGGCGGGCTGGCGCTCGTTAACGCTCGAACCGGAATGATCTTGCTTCAGTACCTAAACGGTCGCTTCTGGCGTGCAGATGCCCTGACCACTCGAATGGTGGCCAGGGCATCGCTGCACTGTGACCTCGTGAGGTCGTTCCGCTGGCTTCCCGGAATCCGGTGAAATTCCGTACGTTCACGGAACGCGCAGACCCTGCATGAAATGCCATGAAATGAATTGCCTGGCAGGTCAGAGCCCTAACGACCCCCTGGCCTGGTTAGGCGCTTTCGGCCGTGAACATCCACGCGTGCTTCTCCAGGTCGCCCGTCAGGCCGATCAGGATGTCCTGGGTGATCGGGTCCGGGTCGCCGGTGGACTGGATGCGCTCCCGCATGCGCGTGATCACCGCGCCCAGGCCGTCCACCAGGATGCGTACGGCGTCGGCGTCCTTGATCAGGCCCTCGGGTACGCCGCCGATGGCGCTCGTCGACGCGACCGTGGCCGCCCGCCCGTCCGGGGTCACACCGAGGGCGGAGGCGCGCTCGGCCACCACGTCGGAGTGGGTACGGGCCGAGGCGACGACCTCGTCGAGCTGGAGGTGGACGGACCGGAAGCGGGGGCCGACCACGTTCCAGTGGACCTGCTTGGCCACGAGGGCGAGGTCGACGAGATCCACCAGCGCGCCCTGCAGTGCTTCGCCGACGGTCTTCAGGTCGGCATCCGACAGGGCGCTCTTCACGACGGACACGAGGTTCTCCAATGTGCGATGTCCCCGGCGGCCGGCCCGGCGCTGCGGGAGGGCCCTGCCGCTGAAGAACAGGATTTCCAAGACGAAACATCGCTTACCCGTATTGATCTGTCTAAAACGGGTGCTCCACGAAGGAGGGGCGTGGCGCTCCCCGCGCACCTCGCTCCCCGCGCACCCAACGGAGAGGGACGCGGGCCGGGCCGCCGGCGGGTCAGTCCGGCCAGGTGCCCGTCAGGCGCCGGACGCCCGTGGCTCCCGCACGGTCGACGGCCGCCTTCACGACGGCGAACACCGCGCCCTGGATGGCTGCGGCGAGCAGGATCTCCCGCCAGGTGCGGTCCTCGTCGGTCGCGTCCGGTGCGTCGTTCTCGTCACCGACGACCTTCCAGATCTGTCTGACCGCCGCACCCGCCGCCATGCCGCCCGCGATTCCCAGCAGGAGGCCGACCGGCCTGTAGGCGACCTTGGACGTGTTCATCGGTTCCTCCTCCTGGCCCGGCGCAGCAGGGCCAGCGTGAACACCACGCCGGCCGTGATCAGCGCGGTGCGGTGGCGGCGTGCCACCACCGCGATGATCCGGCCCTTCTCGCGGGCCTGCTCGGGGGTGTTCTCCTGGACCTTCGCCGCGACCGCCGAGGCCGAGGCGGTGAGCTGGTCCCTGGTCTGCGCCGCCGTCTCCCGCACGGGCCCCGGCGTCTTGTCGTGCGCGGTCTCCACCACGTGGGCGGCCGCGTCATGGACCTGCGACCTCACCTGAGCCGTCCGGGCCTGTATCTGGGACTTCACCTCGGCGGCTTTCGCCCGGGCCTGCCCCTTGACGTCGGCCTTCGCCGCGAGGGCCTCCACCGTGTGGCCCAACTCCTCCCGGGTTACCCGTACTTGTTCACGCATCTCCGCGGGGGTGGGGGCGGAGTGCTTCCTGTCGGCGTGGTCCTCGGTCATCGGTGTGCCCTTTCCCTGATCTCGGCCACGTCGGCCTTCACGTTCCGGATGGTCTGTTCGGGAGCCGGCGGGGTGGCCCGGCCGATCTGCTTCCTGCCCATCGAGGCGAGCACCGCCGCCGCGGCGGCCAGCGCCCCCGCGGCGATCAGCGCCGAGGCCCACACGGGCAGGACCAGGGCCAGGGCCGCGATGCCCGCGGCCACCAGGGCCTGCAGGGCGAGGACGCCGACGACGCCCGCGCCGCCGAACAGACCACCGCCGAGGCCGGCCCTCTTCCCCTTCTCCCGCATCTCCGCCCGCGCCAGACCCATCTCCTGGCGCACGAGGCGGGTCAGCTGCTCCGCGGCCTGCTCGACGAGCTCACCGGTCGACGCGCTGTCGTGCTCCTGGACGGAGCCGGGCTGGGACGGGTTCACCATGGGATCGCCTTCCGGTGCTGTCGTTGTGGCGCGCCTACCCCGGCGGCCGCGGGTCAGTCGCCGCGGACTCCCCGCGTTGTGGGCCGCGGAGGCCCCGGGTTCCGCTCGCTCCCGCTCGCTCCCGCTCCGGAGCGCGGCGCCAACGCGGTCGCCTCCGTCCGCAGGTCACCCGTACGGCGGCGAACGGTAGCCTTCCGGGGGTCCGCCGGGCGGCGGGCGGGCCGGGCGGTCGTCGTCCATCTCACTCCGATGGACGTGATGACGCCGGGGTGGACGGGTACACGGCCACCGCGGAGATCCACCGGATCCCCGGCCACGCGGGCCTTCCGGTGACCGCGGGCCTTCCGGTGACCGCGGTCACCGCCCGGGTGATGCCGGGCCCGCGCCGAGACGGACCGCGGCCGGCGCACCGCACCAACGAGAAGGGGACATGGTGAGCACCCCGTACAGCCCGTCGCAGGAACCCGAGGCGGCCCAGCCCCCGTCCACGCGGACCGGTACGCCCGAACAGGTCCCGGTGTCCGTACCCCTCGCCGGGCCGCCCGCGCCGGTGGCCCCGTCCGATTCGGCGGTCGGCCGGCTGGTGGCCACGGTGGAGCGGTTGCGCCGCGAGGTGCGGGAGGCCGACGCCGCCGCCGACGGCCGGGCCCTGGTCGAACTGGCCAAGGGCGTCCTCGTCGAACGGCTCCGCTGCGGCCCCGCCCACGCGGCGGAACAGCTGGACCGCCTCGCCGACCGGTCGGGCGTGTCCCGGCTGGAACTGGCCGCCGACATCGTCAACCAGGCGTCCCGGGACCGGGTCAGCGACCTCGCCGCCGACTTCGCCGAGCGCACGAAGGAGCCCCCGTCCGGGAACCCGGAGGCGCTCCCGCTCTCCGTACGGCTGCGTACCGCCGAGAGCGGCGTTCTCGCCGCGGGCGACACCCAGGCCGTCGCGCGGTCCCTGCTGGAGAACGCCCTGGACCCGCTGGGCGCGGTGGCCGTCGCCGTGTGGACCGCCGGAACCGACGGGTCGCTGGTCCTCGCCGGGCACGCCGGCTTCCCCGAGGCGGAGGCGGCCCGCTGGCGCTACGTCCCCCCGGAGGTCGGCACCTTCGCCCGGCTGGCGCTCACCGAGCGCGGCCCGGTCACCTCGCACCACCCCGCGGACCGGGACGCGCCGTCCCTGGGCCGCCACACCTGGCCCGAGGGGGGCCGGATCGCCCTGCCGTCCGGATCCGGCGGGCGCGTCCACGGCGTGCTGGAGGTCTGCTGGCCGGTCCCGCTGGCCCCGCAGCCGCCGCAGGTCCTGCGCCAGCTGGAGGCCCTCGCCGAACTGTGCTCCCACACGCTGCACGACCTGCCCGCGCCCGAACGGCCCCACACGGCCCCGGCCGCCTGGCCGGAGCTGCAAGAGCTCACCGCTCTCGTCGACAACCTCCACGACCCGGCCCTCGTCCTCACCCCCGCCATGGACGGCCAGGGGAACCTGACGGACTTCCGCATCCAGTACGTCAACGAGCGGTTCGTCGACCCGGCCGGCCGGCCCCACGGCGCCATCAGCGGTTCCCTGCTGCTGGAGGCGTACCCCACGGCCGCCGGGGACAACGGCCTATACGAGAAGGCCGAGCGGGTCCACGCGACCGGTGAACCGCTGCGCGGCCAGCGGACCACCCTCACGGCCCTGGTCGGCCAGGTCGCCCTGCCGGCGGTCGCCGAGGTCAGCATCAGCCGGCACGGCGGGGCCCTCCTGCTGCTGTGGCGGACCGAGGACGAGACGGCGCGACTGGCGAGCCTGCTCCAGCACGCCCAGCGGCTCGGCCGGGTCGGCGGGTTCGAGGAGAACCTCACCGCGGGCCGGATCACCTGGAACAGTCAGCTGTTCGACATCTACGGACGGCCCGCCACGGCCCGCCCCGTCCCGATGGAGGAACTGCCCGACCACGCCCACCCCGACGACGGCGTCGGCATCCGGCGCTTCCTGAGGACCGTGCTGCACCACCGGCGCGACGCGTCCGTCGACTTCCGCCTCCAGCGGCCCGACGGGATCACCCGGCACATCCGCGTGGTCGCCGAACCGGTCCTCGACGCCCAGGAGGGCCTGGTCGCCGTCCGGGGCGCCTACCAGGACGTCTCCGCCCAGCACTGGACCGAGGTCGCGCTGGCCGCGACCCGCGACCGGCTCGCGCACACGGAGGCCGAGTCGGCCGACCGGGTCCGGCTGACCCTCCAGCTCCAGCAGGCCATCATGCCGCCGGCCCCGGCGCCGCTGGAGGTGCCGGGCCTGCGGATCGCCGTACGGTACCGGCCGGCCGAATCCGAGGCGCTCGTCGGCGGCGACTGGTACGACACGGTCCTGCTGCCCTCCGGGCAGGTCATGCTGTGTGTCGGCGACGTCGCCGGGCACGGCATCGGCGCGGCGACCGGGATGGTGGTCCTGCGCAACGCACTGCGCGGACTGGCCGTGACCGGAGCCGGCCCGGGACAGCTGCTGTCCTGGCTCAACCGGGTCGCGCACCGCCTCACCGACCAGGTGACGGCCACCGCCGTCTGCGGCCTCTACAGCCCCGAGACCGGGATCCTGCGCTGGGCACGGGCCGGGCACCTGCCGCCCGTCCTGATCCGCGGCGAGAGCGTCACGTCGCTGCCGCTCTCCGAGGGCCTGCTGCTCGGTGTGCTCGACGACGTCACCTACACCGAGCAGGAGATCCGGCTGGAGGGGGACGATACCCTGCTGATGTTCACGGACGGACTGGTGGAACGCAGGGACCTGCCGGTGAACGAGGCGGTGGGGGAGTTCCTCGTCCGCACCAGGGACGCCCCGCGTGACCTCGAACGTCGTCTCGACCGGCTGCTCACCCACAGCAGGTCCGACACGGACGACGACACCTGCCTGATCGGAATCCAGCTGGTGTGACGGGTGTGACGGATGCGATGGGAACGGCGGCGCAGGCGAACGACGGCGAAGGCGAACGGCGGAGTCGATGGAGTACGAAGGACGGCAGCACCCGGGGCTCTCGCACGAGCTGCCGAGCACCGTTGCCCAGGCGCGGGCCCGGGTCCGGGAGCTGTTCGAGAGCGTCCCCCCGGAGCGGGCGGGTACGCAGGAGTGCCTCACCGACATCCTGCTGGTGACGTCGGAACTCGCCACCAACGCCATCCGCCACGGTGGTGGCCTCACCGGCTTCGGTGTCCGGCTGGAGGCGGACGGACTCGTACTCACGATCGCCGACGCGAGCCCGCTGATGCCGGTCGCGCTCCTCAGGGAGGAGGGGTACACCGGCCCGGGCGGGTTCGGCTGGCCCCTGATCTGCCGACTGGCCAAGGACGTCTCGGTCACCCGGCTGCCCGGGGGCGGCAAGAGCATGAAGGTGCTCATGCCCCTGCGCTGAGGGCGGGCGGCCGGGCCCGGCGAACCGGGGGCCGCCCACCGGCGCCCGGAAGCCAACGTGCATGGTTGGTACAGGCCATGGGTAGTCCATGGCCGCACTGAACGAAGAAGAGGGGAGTCCAGGGTGACTGCCGACCGCTGCCATGTCGAAGTGCTGGATCAGCAGGACGGGGTGCGCGTCGTGGTGATGACGGGCGAGTTCGACCTCGACAACGCCGGTCCGCTGCGTCTGGCCCTGGATCCGCAGGCCGAAGGCGTCCGGCGGTTCGTCGTCGACGTCACCGAGGTGGCGTTCGCCGACTCGATCACCTTGACGATCCTGCTCCAGGCGACCCTGGCGCGGGATGTCGTCCTGGCGGGGTCGCAGCCCTCGCACCTCGCGCAGTTGCTCAGACTCACCGGGGCCGACCGGGTGTTCGCCGCCGCGCCCTCCGTGGCCGAGGGATGCAGCATGGTGCTGCCGCCCCGGCCGGCGCGGTAGCCGGCGCGTACCGCGGGGCGCGGCCGTCGCGGGGCCCGGTCGCCTTCGTACCCGGCCCTGCGGCGACCACCCTCGTCTCCAGCCGGCGTCAGGGCCGCAGGCCGCGCACGCGTGCCTTCGTACCGCGCGCCCGCGCCGCGCGGGCCCACGGGCCGGGGGAGCGGACGGGGGCGGCGGGCAGGGGCCCGGGTACGGCGCCCAGGGGCCCGGGTGCGGCCGCCGGGGACCGGCGCTGGAGTTCCGCGTTGAACTGCGCGCCGATGAGCAGCGAGAGGTTCCCGAGCCACAGCCAGATCAGGAAGACGACGATCCCGGCCAGGGACCCGTACACCCTGCTGTAGGTGCCCAGCCCGCTCTGGCTGTACAGGGTGAACAGGAAGGACGCGGTGAGCCACAGCACCGCGGCCAGCACACCGCCGGGCAGCCCCCGCCGGGTGCGCCCCGGGCTCAGCCGAGGCCCCGTGCGGAACAGCACCAGGACGAGCGCCGTCACGACGAGCAGCAGAGCGGGCCAGCGGGCCACCGCCCAGGCCCCGCTGGTGTCGTGACCCAGAAGTTGCGAGAGCCTGCGCGCCGCCGGCGCCGACAGCAGCAGGAGCGCGGCCCCCGCCAGCAGCAGGGCCAGCAGGGTCAGGGCGGTCAGCACGATGGTGTGCGCGGTGCGCAGCGGCGGCCGCGAGTCCGGAACGCGGTGCATGGTGTGCAGGGCCCGGCGGAATACCGCGAGGTAGCTGGACGCGGACCACAGCGCGCTGAGCAGACCGCTGATCAGCAGGGCCCAGGTGGAGTTCTGCGAACTGACCAGGCCGGCCAGCGCGTCCTGGAGCACCTGGGCGGACTGCGGCGGCAGATACGAGGTCAGGTCGGACACGAGCCGCTCGCGGGTCGGCGTACCGGCCAGCCCGAACAGGGAGACGGCCACCAGCAGCGCCGGCAGGAGGGCCAGCACCGAGTAGTAGGTCAGCGCGGCCGCGCAGTCGGAGAGGTTGTCGTGCCAGCCACGGACGACGGTGCCGCGCAGCACGCCGCCGATGCGCGCGCGGAAGGGCACGGGCGGGCGCGGTGACGGGGGCGGAGGGGAGGCCGGCGAGAGCGGAGGCGGCGAGGGGACCACTGCGCGCTCAGATTCCGGACCCGGACGAGGGCCGTGCGAGAGGAGACATGCGACCCGTCTACCCCCGGCCCCGTCCGGCATACGACGGGGCCGGTGAAATGAATCGGGCCGCCAATCGTGGGAAACCGGTGGAAAACGGGAAGTGCGAGGGGGGACGTCCCCTCGTACGGCTCCCACAGCTCCCACGGCTCTTACGGCCGCACCGCGGCAGACAGGCAGGCAGCAGCGTGCTCATCGACCTCGCCGGGAAGACCGCACTGGTCACCGGCTCGACCCAAGGCATCGGCGCGGCCATCGCGGCCGGTCTGGCCGGAGCCGGAGCCCGGGTGGCGGTCAACGGCCGGGGGAGGGAATCCGTGGAGGCGGCGGTGGAACGGCTGGGCGCGGACGGCGGCGAGTTCCTCGCCGCGCCCGGAGACCTCTCGACGGACGAGGGCGCCGGCGCCGTCTTCGCGGCCGTCCCGGACGTGGACATCCTCGTCAACAGCCTCGGGATCTTCGGTTCGCGTCCGGCCCTGGAGATCGACGACGCCGAGTGGCGCCGCTACTTCGAGACGAACGTGCTCACGGCCGTCCGGACCATCCGGCACTACCTGCCGGGCATGATCGGACGCTCGTGGGGCCGCGTGCAGAACATCGCCAGCGACTCGGCCGTGGCGATCCCGGCGGAGATGATCCACTACGGCACGTCCAAGACGGCCCTCCTCGCGGTGTCGCGGGGCTTCGCCAAGGAGGCCGCGGGGACGGGCGTGACCGTGAACTCGGTCATCGCGGGGCCCACGCACACGGGAGGGGTCGAGGACTTCGTCTACGGGCTCGTGGACCCGGACCTTCCCTGGGACGAGGCCCAGCGCGCGTTCATGCGCGAGTACCGGCCCCAGTCGCTGCTGCAGCGGCTCATCGAGCCGGAGGAGATCGCGCACATGGTGGTCTACCTCAGCTCGTCCTTCGCCTCGGCGACCACCGGCGGCGCTCTCCGGGTCGACGGCGGCTACGTCGATTCGATCCTTCCCTGAGGGCCGGTTGCCCGGCCGTACCGGAGGAGCCGGCCGTTTCTGCGTAAAGGCGGAACAGCGGGGCAGCAGAGGCTCTGGAGGTTGATAACAATGGTTCCCCTGCTTCTTGTTCTTCTGCTCGCCCTGATCCTCTTCGGTGCCGGTTTCGCCGTGAAGGCATTGTGGTGGATCGCGGTCATCGTGCTGGTCGTCTGGCTCGTCGGATTCGTCGCCCGCCCCAAGGGCAGTAGCGGCCGCTGGTACCGCTGGTAGCCACTGCCGTCTTCGGTGCTCGGCCCGTCGGGCCATCGGCCGCTCGATTTGAAGGAGTTGTCTTTACATGACGAACAACGTGTGGGCCTATCGACAGACTTCGGGTCATCTCCGTGGTACCGACCTGACCGGATTCAAGGTCGAGGCGACCGAGGGAGTCATTGGCAAGGTCGACAAGCATTCCGATGAAGTCGGTTCGTCCTACCTGGTGGTCGACACCGGTGTATGGATCTTCGGCAAGGAGATCCTTCTTCCGGCGGGCGCCATCACGAAGGTCGACGTGGACGAGAAGAAGGTCTACGTCGACCGGACGAAGGACGAGATCAAGGGTGCTCCGGAGTTCCACCGGAACAAGCACCTGGACGATGCCGAGTACCACGACCGACTCGGCCTCTACTACGGCGCGGGCGCCCCGTTCGGTGGCCGTCCCGCCTGATGTCCTTCGCCCGGCCCAGGGGTCCGCACTACGGTGCGGACCCCTGTTGGCATGCGGGGTTGACGTCGACGTCAACCGGCGCGGCCGTACCGGACGTTCCCGCTCCAGATTCGCTCCAGCCGTACGCGGGTGCCCGGTCGGGGGGCGTGCCAGATCTTGTCGTGGCCGGCGTAGATGCCGACGTGTTCCACGGTCGAGCCCTTGGGAAAGAACACCAGGTCCCCCAATGCGCGGTCACTGCGGGAAACGTGCGAGGTCTGCTCGTACTGCTGCTCCGCGGTGCGGGGCAGTTGTCTTCCCGCTTTTCTGAACGAATAGATCATGAGGCCCGAGCAGTCGAACCGTTTGGGGCCCGTCGCCCCGCGGGCGTACGGGGCCCCCTCCTTGGAAGCCGCGACGGCGACCGCTTTGGCGCCGTACTGCGGGGCCGCGTTGGCGGGTGACGCGGGGTCGGCCAGTATGCCGGCGGTCAGGGCGAAGAGGAGAGGAAAGACGCGAGGGATTCGAAATCTGGCGGCGCGGCGAGCAAGTGGGTAACCCTGTCGAGTCTTACGGGAGTCGGCCCTGAGGACGGACATCGCAGTACCTCCGCGTTCGGATGCAGATAGCGGTCGATCGGATACCTGAAGGCCCTGCTTTCAGTGACGTGATTCCTGGCGTTCAACGGCCGACAGTTTTCTCCGATGGCGTCCCGAATTCCTTTCCGGACATGGTTTGGATTGTATCGATTCTGTAACAGATCTGCGAATATATGCAAAAACGACACGCGTTGACGTCGGCGTGTCGGGGCCCGGGACGGTGTCGCGCCCAAGGGGCGCCCCGTCGCGGGGAGAAGGGAGCCGCGGACTCCGGCCCGTGACGGCGGTTCCCGGCGCGAAGCGGAGTCGTCCGCCCAACAGGCCGTAGGGGCAACGGGGTTGGCGGTCGGGTTGGCGGCGGAGCCGGGCGGCGCGCGCCCGGGTCGGCCGCGGCGGGGGAGGGC
>NZ_JBEOXU010000060.1:0-36374 GCF_040296725.1 Streptomyces sp. NPDC002044 | reverse complement strand
GGAGCCGGGTCCGGGGCCGCCGTGCGCGCGGGAGCGGGGGCCGGGGCCACGGGTGCCGGGCTCGCGGGAGCCGGCCGGGCCGTCGGGGGGTCCGGGGTGTACGGGGGCGGGGTCATCGGGGGGTCTCGTATTCGGGGGTGAGGAGGTCCGCGATGTCCAGGACGTGGTAGCCCCGCATCGAGGGGAGGCAGCTGCCGCGCACCGGGCCGATGGCCGACGCCCAGGCGGCGGGGATCGCCGCGGCGCCCGACATCGCACCGGCCAGCGCGCCCGCCACCGCCGCCGTGGTGTCCGCGTCGCGCCCCATGTTCACGGCGGTCAGGACCGAGGAGGCGAAGTCGCCCCCGCACGCGGCGAACGCGCCGAAGGCCAGGCCCACGGCTTCCGGGGCCAGGTCCGTCCACGGGTAGCCGCCGATGACGACCGCCGAGCGCACCGCCCGTTCGCCGCGCGGGGCGGCGGTCACCGCGCGCCGCAGGGAGCGGGCCGTCCAGGAGTCGGAGGGGATGACCGAGAGTGCCGCCGAGACCACCGAGGCCGGGGACCCGCCGGCCATGGCCGCCGCGACGCCCGCCGCGACGGCCTGGCCGCCGTAGATGCCCTCGCCGTCGTGGCTCACGCAGCCGTCGATCGCGACGAGCCGCGCCGCCTCGGCCGGTCGGCCGGCCGCGAACACCCCGAACGGGGCCGCGCGCATCGCCAGCCCGTCCGACCAGGCGTGCCGGTGCTGTGCGGAGATGGGGGCCGCGAGGCCCCGGCGGAGGTTCTCCAGCGTGCCGCGCTCCGAGAAGCCCGCGCCGCGGAAGGGGCCCTCGTCGAGGTCCGCGATCCAGTGGTGCCAGGCCCGCTCCACGTGGGAGACGGTGAGCGCCGTGCCGTGCCGGGCCAGCAGGAGCCCGGAGAAGATCGCGTACTCGGTGTCGTCCGTGCCCGCCGGGTCGTCCGACACGAAGCCCTCGATGCGGCCCCACTTGGCCCGGATCTCCGACGGCTTCATGTTCTCCGCGGGGGCGCCCAGCGCGTCACCCACCGCGAGTCCCAGAAGAGCACCCCTGGCCCGTTCGAGGAGGACCTGCGGATTGCATGCAATCAGCTCCATGGCGCGCCTCTCCACTTGATGGGACTCATGATGAGCCCTTGGGGGATTTGTTCCATGACATGTGGTTTGTCGCTCGCCGCGAAACGCCCCGCGCGGGCTCTCGTCACCCGGTCGCCGAGCCGTAAAACCGCAGGTAAGTACGGCCTTCCTTGCTGGCGGGCGGCAAAAATCGTGCGTAGGTTCGAGGTGTTCAGGGGGAGTGGGTGTCCGCGCGTCGGCTGCGTGGCGGCTTCGTGTACCCATTCGTACAAAAGGGGAGAAAGGCACCACCATGTCCATCATCGACATCGAAGCACCGCTGCACACCGCCCACCGCGACAACCACACCCACCGCGACGTCAACGGCGGGTGGCTGCGCCCGGCGGTCTTCGGTGCGATGGACGGGCTGGTGTCCAACCTCGCCCTGATGACGGGCGTCGCCGGAGGCGCCGTCGCCCCGCACATCGTGGTGATCACCGGGCTGGCGGGCCTCGCGGCCGGCGCGTTCTCGATGGCGGCCGGCGAGTACACCTCGGTGGCCTCGCAGCGCGAGCTGGTCCTCGCGGAGCTCGACGTGGAGCGCCAGCAGCTGCGCAAGCACCCCGTCGACGAGATGGAGGAGCTGGCGGAGCTCTACGCCTCGCGCGGCGTCGACCCCTCCCTCGCCCGCGAGGTCGCGATGCAGCTCTCCCGCGATCCCGAGCAGGCGCTGGAGATCCACGCGCGCGAGGAGCTCGGGATCGACCCCGAGGACCTGCCGTCGCCGATGGTCGCGGCGGTGTCCTCGTTCGTCTCCTTCGCCCTGGGTGCGCTGCTGCCCCTGCTCCCGTACCTGCTCGGGGCCGCGTCCCTGTGGCCGGCGGTGCTGCTCGCCCTGGTGGGGCTGTTCGCCTGCGGAGCGGTCGTCTCACGGGTCACGGCCAGGTCCTGGTGGTACAGCGGACTGCGCCAGCTCGTCCTGGGTGGCGCGGCCGCGGGTGTGACGTACATCCTGGGAACCTGGATCGGTGGAGCCGTAGGCTGACCGCGCAGAGAGTGAGACACTATGCAGTACGCGACATAAGTAGTTCGTTACTCGGCGGTTTCGATTCGGTGTCCGCCGGGCATCACACCATGGCGTCCCCCCGGTTTCGCCGGGAGGCGCCCAGGGGCAACGATGCTCCTCGCGCCGGGACCTTCGGCCCGTGATCGCAAGCTGATTCGCCCGCGAAGGTCCCTTCTTTTCTGCCTCGTGCACTGTCCGCATGCTGGAATGGCATATCCGCTTCTCGGGATTGTCGTCATCATGTAATCTGCACGAAATTTCGCAGAGGGCCAACGTCGTCCCTCGGCTATGCACATATGCCACGACGACGACGGGAGAGCCGATGCGTTCCGCATCCACGCACTCCGCGACCGGCCTCAGCACCACCGCCTGGTCGCCCATGGACGGTCGCCCCGCCCAGCAGGGCATGTACGACCCGCGCAACGAGCACGACGCCTGTGGCGTCGGCTTCGTGGCCAACCTCAGCGGCGAGGCCAGCCACACGCTGGTCGAGCAGGCGCTGACCGTATTGCGGAACCTCGAGCACCGCGGCGCGACGGGCTCCGAGCCCGACTCGGGCGACGGCGCCGGAATCCTCTCCCAGGTGCCGGACGCGTTCCTGCGCGAGGTGGCCGGGTTCGAGCTCCCCGAGGCCGGCGCGTACGCCGTCGGCATCGCCTTCCTGCCCGCCGACGGCTCCGCACAGGCCGTCGCGCGGATCGAGGCCATCGCCGCCGAGGAGGACCTCACGGTCCTCGGCTGGCGCGAGGTGCCCGTCACCCCCGACCTGCTCGGCAACGGCGCCCGCGCCACCATGCCGGCCTTCTCCCAGCTGTTCGTCACCGGGGGCACCTCCCAGGCCGAAGGCTCTGGGGGAGGCAGCACCGGCATCGAGCTGGACCGCAAGGCGTTCGTGCTGCGCAAGCGTGCCGAGCGCGAGGCCGGGGTGTACTTCCCGTCGCTCTCCGCGCGCACCATCGTCTACAAGGGCATGCTGACCACCGGCCAGCTGGAGCCGTTCTTCCCGGACCTCTCCGACCGCCGCTTCGCGTCGACACTCGCCCTGGTCCACTCCCGGTTCTCGACGAACACCTTCCCGTCCTGGCCGCTCGCCCACCCGTACCGCTTCGTCGCGCACAACGGCGAGATCAACACGGTCAAGGGCAACCGCAACTGGATGAAGGCCCGCGAGTCCCAGCTGGCCTCCGGAGTGTTCGGCGAGGGCGCCCTGGAGCGCATCTTCCCGATCTGTACCCCGGACGCCTCCGACTCGGCCTCCTTCGACGAGGTCCTGGAACTGCTCCACCTCGGCGGGCGCTCCCTGCCGCACAGCGTCCTGATGATGATCCCGGAGGCGTGGGAGAACCACACCTCCATGGACCCGGCGCTGCGCGCGTTCTACAAGTACCACTCCACGCAGATGGAGCCCTGGGACGGCCCGGCCTGCGTCACCTTCACCGACGGCACCCAGGTCGGCGCGGTCCTCGACCGCAACGGCCTGCGCCCCGGCCGCTACTGGGTCACCGACGACGGCCTCGTCGTCCTCGGCTCCGAGGTCGGCGTGCTCGACATCGACCCGGCCAAGGTCGTCCGCAAGGGCCGCCTCCAGCCCGGGAAGATGTTCCTCGTCGACACCGCCCAGAAGCGGATCATCGAGGACTCCGAGATCAAGGCCGAGCTGGCCGGCGCCGCTCCGTACGCCGAATGGCTGGAGACCGGCGAGATCGAGCTGACGGACCTCCCCGAGCGCGAGCACATCGTGCACACCCACGCCTCGGTCACCCGCCGCCAGCAGACCTTCGGCTACACCGAGGAAGAGCTGCGCGTCATCCTCGCGCCGATGGCCCGGACCGCCGGCGAGCCGCTGGGCTCCATGGGTACGGACTCCCCGATCGCGGCCCTGTCCGAGCGGCCCCGGCTGCTCTTCGACTACTTCACGCAGCTGTTCGCGCAGGTCACCAACCCGCCGCTGGACGCCATCCGCGAGGAGCTCGTCACCTCGCTGCTGTCCTCGCTCGGCCCGCAGGGCAACCTGCTGGAGCCGAACGCCGCGTCCTGCCGCAGCGTGACCCTGCCCTTCCCGGTGATCGACAACGACGAGCTGGCCAAGCTCATCCACGTCAACGCCGACGGCGACATGCCGGGCATGAAGGCCGCCACGCTCTCCGGCCTCTACCGGGTCTCCGGCGGCGGCGAGGCGCTGGCCGCCCGCCTGGACGAGATCCGGGGCGAGGTCGACGCGGCCATCGCGAACGGCGCGCACCTGATCGTCCTGTCCGACCGGCACTCGGACGCCGAGCACGCGCCGATCCCGTCGCTGCTGCTCACCTCCGCCGTGCACCACCACCTCATCGCCACCAAGCAGCGCACCCAGGTGGGCCTGCTGGTCGAGGCCGGCGACGTCCGCGAGGTCCACCACGTCGCGCTGCTCATCGGCTACGGCGCGGCCGCGGTCAACCCGTACCTCGCCATGGAGTCCGTCGAGGACCTGCTGCGCGCCGGCACCTTCCTGTCCGGCCTGGAGCCGGAGCAGGCCATCAAGAACCTGATCTACGCGCTCGGCAAGGGCGTCCTGAAGGTCATGTCCAAGATGGGCATCTCCACCGTCGCCTCCTACCGCGGCGCCCAGGTCTTCGAGGCCGTCGGCCTGAACGAGGAGTTCGTCGGGGCGTACTTCAGCGGCACCGCCACCAAGATCGGCGGCGCCGGCCTGGACGTCATCGCCAAGGAGGTGGCCGCGCGCCACGCCAAGGCGTACCCGGCCTCCGGCATCGCCGCCACGCACCGCGCGCTGGAGATCGGCGGCGAGTACCAGTGGCGCCGCGAGGGCGAGCCGCACCTGTTCGACCCGGAGACGGTCTTCCGCCTCCAGCACGCCACCCGCAATCGCCGGTACGACATCTTCAAGCAGTACACGGACCGGGTGAACGAGCAGTCCGAGCGCCTCATGACGCTCCGCGGGCTCTTCGGCTTCAAGACCGAGGGAGCCGCGGCCCGCCCGCCGGTCTCCCTCGACGAGGTCGAGTCGGTCACCGACATCGTCAAGCGCTTCTCCACCGGCGCCATGTCGTACGGCTCCATCTCGCGGGAGGCCCACGAGACCCTCGCCATCGCCATGAACCAGCTGGGCGGCAAGTCCAACACCGGTGAGGGCGGCGAGGACGCGGACCGCCTGTACGACCCGGCCCGCCGCTCCTCCATCAAGCAGGTCGCCTCCGGCCGCTTCGGCGTGACGAGCGAGTACCTGGTCAACGCGGACGACATCCAGATCAAGATGGCGCAGGGCGCCAAGCCCGGCGAGGGCGGCCAGCTGCCCGGCCACAAGGTCTACCCGTGGGTCGCCAAGACCCGGCACTCCACCCCGGGCGTGGGCCTGATCTCCCCGCCGCCGCACCACGACATCTACTCCATCGAGGACCTCGCCCAGCTGATCCACGACCTGAAGAACGCCAACCCGGCGGCCCGCATCCACGTGAAGCTGGTCTCCGAGGTCGGCGTGGGCACGGTCGCGGCGGGCGTCTCCAAGGCCCACGCGGACGTCGTCCTCATCTCCGGCCACGACGGCGGTACGGGCGCCTCCCCGCTCACCTCGCTGAAGCACGCGGGCGGTCCCTGGGAGCTCGGCCTCGCCGAGACCCAGCAGACGCTGCTGCTCAACGGGCTGCGCGACCGCATCGTGGTCCAGACGGACGGCCAGCTCAAGACCGGCCGCGACGTGGTCATCGCCGCGCTGCTCGGCGCCGAGGAGTTCGGTTTCGCGACCGCGCCGCTCGTCGTCTCCGGCTGCGTCATGATGCGCGTCTGCCACCTGGACACCTGCCCGGTCGGCATCGCCACCCAGAACCCGGTCCTGCGCGAGCGGTTCTCCGGCAAGCCCGAATTCGTGATCAACTTCTTCGAGTTCATCGCCGAGGAGGTCCGCGAGATCCTCGCCGAGCTGGGCTTCCGCACCATCGAAGAGGCCGTCGGCCACGCCGAACTGCTCGACACCACCAAGGCCGTCACGCACTGGAAGGCCCAGGGCCTCGACCTGGAGCCCCTCTTCTACGTGCCCGAGCTGCCCGAGGGCGCGGTCCGCCACGCCCTCATCGAGCAGGACCACGGTCTGGAGAAGGCCCTCGACAACGAGCTGATCAAGCTCGCCGCCGACGCGCTGAACGCCGACGCGGCCGAGCAGGCCCAGCCGGTGCGCGCCCGGGTCGCGATCCGCAACATCAACCGGACCGTCGGCACCATGCTCGGCCACGAGGTCACGAAGAGGTTCGGCGGCGCGGGCCTGCCCGACGACACCATCGACCTGACCTTCACCGGCTCGGCCGGCCAGTCCTTCGGCGCCTTCGTCCCCCGCGGCGTCACGCTGCGTCTGGAGGGCGACGCCAACGACTACGTCGGCAAGGGCCTCTCCGGCGGCCGGATCGTGGTCCGCCCGGACCGCGGCGCCGACCACCTCGCCGAGTACTCGACCATCGCCGGCAACACCATCGGCTACGGCGCGACCGGCGGCGAGATGTTCCTGCGCGGCCGCACCGGCGAGCGCTTCTGCGTCCGCAACTCCGGTGCGCTCGTCGTCTCGGAGGGCGTGGGCGACCACGGCTGCGAGTACATGACCGGCGGCCAGGCCGTCGTCCTCGGCGAGACGGGCCGCAACTTCGCGGCCGGCATGTCGGGCGGCGTCGCGTACGTCATCGACCTCGATCCGGACAACGTCAACGTCGGCAACGCGGGCGCCGTCGAGACCGACCTGTCCGACACGGACAAGCAGTGGCTGCACGGTGTGGTGCGCCGCCACGAGGAGGAGACCGGCTCGACCGTCGCCGCGAAGCTCCTCGCCGACTGGTCCGCCGCGGCGGAACGCTTCAGCAAGATCATCCCGACCACGTACAAGGCAGTGCTCGCCGCCAAGGACGCCGCTGAGCTGGCCGGACTCTCGGAGTCCGAGACCACTGAGAAGATGATGGAGGCGGCGACCCATGGCTGACCCGAAGGGCTTCCTCACCACAGCGCGCGAGACCGCCTGCACCCGTCCCGTGGCCGACCGGCTGGGGGACTGGAACGAGGTCTACGTTCCGGGCTCCCTGCTCCCGATCATCAGCAAGCAGGCCGGCCGCTGCATGGACTGCGGCATCCCGTTCTGCCACAACGGCTGTCCCCTCGGGAACCTGATCCCGGAGTGGAACGACTTCGCGTACCGCGAGGACTGGACGGCGGCCTCCGAGCGCCTGCACGCGACGAACAACTTCCCGGAGTTCACCGGGCGGCTGTGCCCGGCCCCCTGCGAGTCGGCGTGCGTGCTCGGCATCAACCAGCCGGCCGTCACCATCAAGAACGTCGAAGTCTCGATCATCGACCGGGCCTGGGACAACGGCAACGTCACCCCGCAGCCGCCCGAGCGGCTGTCGGGCAAGACCGCCGCCGTCATCGGCTCCGGCCCGGCCGGCCTCGCCGCGGCCCAGCAGCTGACCCGGGCCGGGCACACGGTCGTGGTGTACGAGCGCGCCGACCGCGTGGGCGGGCTGCTGCGCTACGGCATCCCCGAGTTCAAGATGGAGAAGGTGCACATCAACCGCCGCATCGAGCAGATGCGCGCGGAGGGCACCAAGTTCCGTACCGGCATCGAGGTCGGCCGCGACATCACCGCCACCGACCTGCGCAAGCGGTTCGACGCGGTGGTCATCGCGGCGGGCGCCACCGTCTCCCGCGACCTCCCGGTCCCGGGCCGCGAGCTCAGCGGCATCCACTTCGCGATGGAGTACCTGCCGCTCGCGAACAAGGTGCAGGAGGGCGACTTCATGGCGCCCCCCATCACGGCCGAGGGCAAGCACGTCGTCGTCATCGGCGGCGGCGACACCGGCGCGGACTGCGTGGGCACCGCCCACCGCCAGGGCGCGGCCTCGGTCACCCAGCTGGAGATCATGCCGCGCCCGTCCGAGGACCGGCCGACCCACCAGCCGTGGCCGACGTTCCCCATGCTGTACAAGGTCACCTCGGCCCACGAGGAGGGCGGCGAGCGGGTCTACTCCGTCTCCACCACCCACTTCGAGGGCGACGAGGACGGCAACGTCCAGTCGCTGCACCTGACCGAGGTGGAGTTCGTCGACGGCAAGCTCACCTCGAAGCCCGGCACCGAGCGCGTCCTCCCGGCGCAGCTCGTCACCCTGGCCATGGGCTTCACCGGCACCGACCAGGAGAACGGCCTGGTCCAGCAGTTCGGCCTGGCGCTGGACGCCCGCGGCAACATCGAACGCGACGCGGCCTACACGACCAACGTCGACGGCGTCTTCGTCGCCGGTGACGCCGGCCGCGGCCAGTCGCTCATCGTGTGGGCCATCGCGGAGGGCCGCTCGGCCGCCCGCGGCGTGGACCGGTTCCTGACCGGCGCCAGCGCCCTGCCGTACCCGGTCAAGCCGACGGACCGCTCCATCACCGTCTGACCCCGGCGGCCCCCGGGCCGCCGGGCCCCTCCCGAACGGGAGGACCCCTCATACGGTCCGTACAAAGGTGTACGGAAACCCCGACACAGCGCCCGCCATGTCCCCGACCAGGGATGGCGGGCGCTGTGGTGCCCGGGGCCGGGTCAGGCGGCAGGCCAGGAATCGGGCGTGAACTCGTATGGCAGCTCGTGGAGGTGACCGGCCTTCACCATCACGGTCACCTCGACCGGGCGGTCGTCGTCGCCGTACACCGTGCGGAGCGTCCGCAGGACGGCCAGGTCACCGGGCAGCCGAAGGACGGCGTACTGCTCCTGCGTCGCCACGCGGGCTCCGGCGGAGCGGCCCCTGGTCGGCTCCCTCGGCTTCATGACTGGGCATGGTCATCCGATGCCGATCTCGTACCGCAACTGCCGGCGTCCGGCGGGCATGACCATCACGTCGGCCTGGATGGCGCGGTCGTGCGCGTCGTAGGTGGTACGGGCGAGCTGGAGGACCGGTTCGCCCGCGTCGAGACGGAGTTGCCCGCTCTCTTCGGGGCTCGGCATCCGGGCCGTCACGTCCTCCACGATCCGTACGCCGACGTGCCCCAGGGACGCCAGCAGTGTGACGGCGCCACCGCGGATCTTCGCGGTCCCGGCCAGCGCGGTGCCCGCGGCGATGTCCCCGGGGTAGAAGGTGTCCGTCAGTTCGGTGGGTTCGCCGTCGAGTTCGATGACCCGGCGGCGCACCACGACGGCTCCGCCGCCGGTCAGGCCGAGCATCGCCGCTACACCGGACGGGGCGGCCGCCTTACCGGCGTGCACGATGCGCTGGGTGCCCCGGCGCCCCGCGCTCGCGGCCTCCTCGGTCCACGCGTCCCCGGCCCCCGGAGGGCGCGCAGCGAGGTACGGCGTCGACGTACCGGTCCATCCGCCACCGCTCACGCTGCCTCCCGCACGTTCCGACTCCCGCTGTCCGCAACCACGTTATGCGACGGCGTTGTGAGGACTGCGTCGCAGCGTCGGCCGCGTGGTGCGGGGCTCGGTGGCCCGGCTGCCGTGACGGTCGGTGCCGGCGGGGCCGGGGCGCGTGCCAGGTCACTTGCCGGGCCGTGAGCCGACCCGCCGAAAGTCCTGACGCATCACGGGCCGTCGGCGGGGCTTGCCGTAGGCCGTACGGGCCAGTGGGTAATCGTGGGGTGGCTTGGTGCAGTTCAGGGGGGTCGCCGTCTGGTACCTATCGGCATCATGGCTCCCACCCGAACGCTGCTGAGCGGCCTCCTCGGCGCCGCCCTGCTGTTCCCCCTCCCGCTCACCGCCACCGCCACCACCGCGACCGTCCCCGGCGACGGGCGGACCGTCGACTACCGCGGGCTGCGGCTCTCCGTCCCCGCCGACTGGCGGGTCGTCGACCTCGACCGGCACCCCGGCGCCTGCCTGCGCCTCGACCTGCCCACCCTGTACCTCGGCCACGCCGGGACCCAGGCCGAGTGCACCGGCCGGGCTGCCGTCCGCCGGGCCGACACCCTGCACCTCGAACCCCTCGACGGCGCCCCGCCGCGCGCCGACGTGCCGACCGTCGCCGCGGAGTCCGTGAAGACCCTGCCCGAGGTCCCGCCCCGCTCCGACAGCAACGAGCTGCGCTACGCGCTGCGCCGCTCCGGGATCATGGCCACCGTGTCGTACGGGATCGCGCCCGGAACCGTACGGGAGGTCCTGGCCCGGGCCCGTACCGTGGCCGACGAGGCCGTCGCTGCCCCGGCCGGGCCGCCCCGCGCGACGGCCGCCGTCGCGGCCCCGGCACTGCGTACCGCCCAGGAGCGTTTCACCGGCCAGGGCTTCGACGCCTGCACCGCCCCGACCCAGCGCTCCATGGACACGTGGCGGGCCGAGTCCCCCTTCCGCGCGATCGGCGTCTACATCGGGGGCCGCGCCCGCGCCTGTGCCCAGCCGCAGCTCACGGCCGCCTGGGTGCGCAAGCAGGCGCAGGCGGGCTGGCACCTGATGCCGATCTGGGTCGGCCCGCAGCCCTGGCACAGCGCCAGCACCGGGCTGTCCACCGACGCCTCCGAGGCGGACGGGCAGGGCCGGTCCGCCGCCGACGGCGCGGTCGCCGCGGCCCGGTCGCTCGGCCTGCCCGAGGGCACCATCCTCTACAACGACCTGGAGAACTACTCGGACCGCGCGACCTGGGACGCCCCGGTCGTCGCCTACCTGACCGCGTGGACGGTCCGGCTGCACGAGCTGCGCTACCGTTCCGCCGCCTACGTCTCGGCGAGCTCCGGGGTCAAGGCCCTGAGCGCCCACCACCAGCAGGCCCGCGAGGCCATGCCGGACGTGCTGTGGGTCGCCCGGTGGAACGGCACGGCCTCGGTCTCCGACGCCGACATGGGCCTGCCGAAGGGCACCGCGCAGTGGGCCGGACCGCGCCGGGCCCACCAGTTCCGCGGCGACCACGACGCCTCGTACGGCGGGGTGACCATCAACATCGACCGGAACTGGGTGGACGTCGATCCCTCCGTCCTCGTCCTCGGGACCGGAGGGATCCTCCCGCCGCTCCTGCCGCTCAGCTAGCCGGACCCCCGGCCGGTCCGCCGGCCGGGTCCCGCGGGTCCTCGCGGGCCGGCTCGTCGTCGTTGCCCCGGCGGATGGTGCGCGAGCCGCCCGCCGGGGTCCATGCCCGCACCACCAGCTCCTCGCCGTCCACGCCGATGTGCACGACCTCCGTCAGGTCGGCGTGGAAGAGGTGGAAGGGGTGCGGGGACTGCGACGCCGTCTCCTCCGCGTACCGGTGCAGTTCGGGCGGGTCGACGACCTCCACCGCCCGCCCGGAGACCCGTACGTCCCCGTCCGGCATCGTCTCGCCCTCGCCCGGGTTGGTGTGCAGGGCGAACCGCGGGTCGCGCTGGAGGTCCCTGGCCTTCATCGAGCCGGGCATCATGCCGAGCCACAGCTCACCGCCCCGGATGTCGACGTTCAGCCCGGCCACCCGGGGGGACCCGTCCTTGCGGAGGGTGGCCAGGACGTGGTGCGGGTACTGCGCGAAGCGGTCCTGAACCGCCTTCGCGAACTCCGGCTCTGCCTTCTCGAAGGCCGCCCAGTTGGTGATCGTCATACCGCCATGAAACCTCTCAGGAGGCCGTGATGCCCAGCCGCCGGGCCGCGTCCAGCCAGGCCGGGAACTCCCCGACCAGCCGGTCGTACAGCTCCGAGTCCTTGACGGCACGGGGGTCGGGGCCCGCGTGGAAGTAGCCCGCATTGTCCACGACGCGCCGGCCCGGGACGGGCAGGTCGTCCAGCCGGCGCAGGAAGTCGAACTGCGAGCTGCGGGTGTCGCCGAAGCCGACGAACTGCCAGAACAGCGGCAGCCGGGCCGCTTTGCAGAGGTACTTCTCCGCCGCCGGCCTGCTGATCGGCCCGCCGTCCGTCTGGAAGACGACGAGGGCCGGGTGGGCGGACCCGGAGTCCAGGTAGTGGTCGATCACCGCGTCCATCGCCGCGTGGTAGGCCGTCTTGCCCATGTGGCCGAGGCCGGCGGCGATCTCGTTGACCCGGCCCTCGTGCCCGGCGAGGGAGATCTCCTCCACCGCGTCGACCTCGGTGGAGAAGAACACCACGGGGACGCGGCCGTCGTCGTCCAGGTGCGCGGACAGCCCCAGTACCCGGTCGGCGAGGGCCTGGACGCTGCCGTCGTCGTAGTACGGGCGCATCGACCCGGAATAGTCGAGGACCAGGTAGACCGAGGCGCGCCCGCCCTCCAGGCCGTACTTGCGCAGGGAGACCCCGGCGCTCTTGTAGAGGCTCACGAGCGCCGGAGCCGTTTCCTCGACCTTGCGGAGGTCTATCGCGCTGCCCGTCATGGGGCCGAGGGTACGGGAGGACGCGCCGGTCGGCGCCGGTGAACAGAGGTGCGAACCGCGGTGCGGCCACCGCCCGCCGGGTGTCACGGCCCGCCCGCCGGGTGCCGCCTACCGCCCGCCGGGTGTCCGCCCGCCGGGTGCCGCCGACCGCCCCGTTCGCGGCGTGAGCCTACGGGTGCCCGCCCCGCTCGGCCGCCAGCGCCTCGATGTCGTCGAGCATGGCGGCCGCGAGGTCGCGCTCGGAAGCGTGGTACCGCTCGGCCCACTTGAGGGTGAGGGCCGGGTAGGCCCAGGCCGGCTCGTCCTTCGCGCGCTCCGCGTCGGCGGCCGCGCGCAGCCGCATGTCCTCCGCGAACTCCTGGTGCCGGATGAGGAGTTCGCGCATCTGCGCGGGTTCCAGCAGGTGGCCCAGCCACAGCCGGAGCATCGGCCCGTGCTTCAGGACGGGCGGGTCGACCGGCGCCTCGCGGGCCCACTCCCGTACGGCCGCCATGCCCTCCGCGGTGATCCGGTAGACGCGCTTGTCGCGGGTGCCGGTCTCCTGGGCCACGTGGCGCGAGGAGGTGTAGCCGGCCTTCTCCAGCCGCTTGAGCTCGCTGTAGATCTGGCTGAAGGACGGGCTCCAGTAGAAGAAGCGCAGGGACCGGTCCGACCACTTCTTCAGGTCGTAGCCGGAGAGCTCCTCCCCGAAGGAGAGCAGCCCGAGCACCGCCCAGCTGGTCGCGGGGAGCGTGCGCCTGTTCGTCTCGTCTGCCACGCCGCGCAGTCTACGACCGGTCTCCGCCGCGGCCCTTCCCTCCTCCGGGTGTGACTGCTAGGAGTATGCCTAATCGAAATAACTCCCGAGTGATCCGCATCCGCATACGGAGGCCCCGTGAAGTTCTCGATGATCTTCGAGGCGCAGCTCGCCGACCCGACCCCGGAGCGCGAGCGCCAGGTCATCCACGACTGCGTCGAACAGGCCGTCTTCGCCGAGGAGATGGGCTTCGACCGGATCTGGGCCGTCGAGCACCACTCCCTCACCCAGTACGCACACCTGAGCGCCTCCGAGGTCTTCCTCACCTGGGTCGCCGCCCGGACGCGGACGATCCGCATCGGCCACGGCGTGGTCACCCTGCCCTTCGGCTACCAGCACCCGGTCCGCGTCGCCGAACGCGCCGCGATGCTCGACGTCCTCTCCGGCGGCCGCGTCGACATCGGCGCGGGCCGCGGCGCCACCCGCCAGGAGATGTCCATGTTCGGGGTCCGGCCGCAGGACACCCGGCCGCAGACGGAGGAGGCCCTGCGGATCTTCGCCGCCGCCTGGCGGGAGCCGGAGTTCGAGTGGCACGGCTCGCTCGACATCGGGCCCGGGGCGATCCTGCCCCGCCCGGTCCAGGAGCCGCACCCGCCGCTCTTCATGGCCTGCTCCCAGCACGAGTCCCTCGCCCTCGCCGCCGAACTGGGCATCGGCGCACTGGTGATGGGCTTCTCGGGAGCCGACGACGTCCGCGCGATGCGCACCGTCTACGACGAGGCCATCGCGGCCCGCGACGGCGGCCGGTTCGTCTCCACCGAGGTCAACGACCACTTCTCCGCCCTCTGCCCGACCATCGTCCTTGACGACGCCGAGCGGGCGCTGCGCCTGGGCGCCCGGGGGCAGCGCTTCTTCGCCGAGTCCATCGCCCACTGGTACGGCGGCGGCCCCGCGCCGACCGGATACGCCGAGGACGCGCCCGCCGAGGAGCACGTGGCGGCCCTCGCGAAGGGGCGCGAGGAACTCGTCGCCACGCTGCACGAGGCGAACATCCCGGCCCGCCCCGTCGACACCGGCACCTTCAACGCCGACCATGCCTACGGAAGCGCCGAGACCGCCGTCGCCTACGTGGAGCGGCTGCGCGAGAGCGGCGTCGACGAGGTGATGTGCCTGATCCAGATGGGCACCGTCCCGCAGGAGGCCTGCATGGAAACCATCCGCCAGTGGGGCGAGAAGGTCATCCCGCACTTCCGCGCCCTGGAGGGCTGAGCCGTGATCACGCTGGACGGAAAGGTCGTCGTCATCACCGGCGCCGGACGCGGCCAGGGCGCCGCCGAGGCCCTGCTGTGCGCGGAGGCCGGCGCCCGGGTCGTCGTCACCGACCTCCGCGAGGAGGAGGGGAGGACGGTCGCCGCCGGCCTCGGCGGGCAGGGGCTGTTCGTACGCCACGACGTGGCCGACGCCGCGTCCTGGGCCGGGGTGGTGAAAGCGGCCGTCGAGGTCTTCGGGACGGTCTCGGCGCTGGTCAACAACGCTGCCCTGTGGCGCACCGCCCACGTGGAGCGGCAGACGGCCGAGGACTTCGAGGCACTGCTGCGGGTCAACCTGCTGGGCCCGTTCCACGGCATCCAGGCGGTGGCGCCGGTGCTGCGGGAAGCCGGCGGCGGCTCGATCGTCAACATCTCCTCCACCGCCGGCCTGGTCGGGATACCGGGCCACGCCGCCTACGGCTCCACCAAGTTCGCGCTGCGCGGGCTGACCCGCTCCGCGGCCCTGGACCTGGCCCGGGACGGCATCCGGGTCAACTCCGTGCACCCGGGGGCGATCGACACCCCGATGGTGGCCGCGACGGCCGCGGACCGGGACTGGTCGCACGTGCCCCTGGGCCGGATGGGCCGGCCGGAGGAGGTCGGGGAACTCGTTCGCTTCCTCTGCTCGGACGCCTCCTCGTACCTGACGGGCGCCGAGTTCACCGTCGACGGCGGGGCGACGGCCCGATGAGCGGCGGCGCGGGCGACCCGCTCTCCCCGGCGGCCCGGCAGCTGTGCGACGCGATGGCGGCCGGCTTCCCCGGCCCCGGCGACACGGCCGCCCTGCGCGCGGCGGCCGTCCCCGGCCCCCGGGGCCCGGAGATCGCGGCGGTGTACGACACCGCCGCCGCGGACGTTCCGGTCCGCGTGTACGACCCGGCGCCGGGCGCCGCCGGCCGGCCCCTGGTCGTCTACCTCCACGGCGGCGGCTGGGTGATGTGCGGTCCGGACACGCACGACGCGCTGTGCCGGAGGCTGGCCGCGGCCTCGGGCGCGGTGGTCGTCTCGGCCGACTACCGGCTCGCCCCCGAGCACCCCTGGCCGGCGGCGCCCGACGACGCGCTGGCGGTGCTGCTGTGGGCGCGTTCCGAGGCGGGCGCCCTCGGGTGCGACCCGGACCGGGTGGTGGTGGCGGGGGACTCCAGCGGCGGCAACCTGGCCGCCGTGACCGCGCTGCGGGCGCCCGGACTCCTCGCCGGTCAGCTGCTGTGCTACCCGCCGCTGGACGCGTCGATGTCCGCCGGGTCGGTCGAGGCGTACGCGACGGGGTACTTCCACACCGCCGCGCACATGGCCTGGTACTGGGACCGCTACGGCGGCGACCCGGCGCACCCGCACGTTTCGCCGCTGCGCGCCTCGGACGCCGAACTGGCCGTTCTGCCGCGTACGTTGATCGTCCTGGCCGACTGTGACGTGCTGCGGGACGAGGGCCTGGCGTACGCGCGCCGTCTCGGGGCGGCCGGCGTGGACTGCGCCGTCCAGCTCCACCCGGGGGTCTTCCACGGATTCCTGGGCCTGCCCTTGCCGGCCGGAGCCGGCGCACTGGCGGCCGCCGCGGGCTGGGTGGCGGCCACGTAGCGGCGGGAGCGGAGGAGAAAGGGGGGCGGGGCGGCCGGATTCGAACCGGCGTCCTCCTCCATGCTGTGTAGGCGCACTACCTCTGTGCTACGACCCCGCCCTTGACGGTGACCCTAGACCCCGGAGCCCGACCGGGCGATCGAATATCGCCGGACGGGCCCCGGGGCGGACGGGTTCAGCGCTTGAACGTGAAGGCCAAGTCGGCCGAGCGCCGGCCGTACGGGTATCGGCGCGGCGAAGCGGACCGACACCTCGACCGCCTCGCCCTCCGGCGGCAGAGTGCGCTCCGGCGGCAGAGTGCGCTCCGGCGCGCCGCGGTCGAGGTGCCACGCGCCGTCCGAGTCGAGGGCGGCCCGGTTGCGGCGCGGCACCACCGGGTGCAGCGGGCGAGTTTCGGGCCGGGTGCCGCCCCGCCGGGCAGACTCCCGGCACGGCGCGGGCATGATGTGTCCATGTCTGGCCTGCTGCTGCGCAACTGCCTGCTCCTGGCAGCCGAGTTCGGTGCCGTCCTGCTGCTGCGCGGGCCGGGGGGACCCTGGATCCCGGTGCTGCTCGCCGTGTTCGTCATCGGCGCGGCCGTACCCCACGGCACCGGCGCGGAGTTCGTCGCCCGCACCGCGCTCGCGCTCGTCGCGGTGGGCGTCGTGGTGGCCGGGGGAGCCGCCTGGGACCGCCACACCCTGCACGAGCGGGGCCGGGAGGAGCAGGCCGTGGTCACCTCCCGCACGATGGTGCGGGACGGCGCCGGCCTCTCCCCGTCACTGCGGCTGCGCACGGACGCCGGCCGCGACCTGCCCGGCCCGCTGGCGAGCGACCTCCCGGTCGGCGCCCGGATGACGGTGACCGCGGACCCCGACGGCCCCGCATGGGCCCCCGGCGGGCGCCCGGCGCGGCCGCTCTGGCAGACGGCGGCCACCGCCGCCCTGCTCGCCCTCCAGACGGCCGCCCTGAGCCGGTACTCCTCGCGGAGGTCCCGCTACTGAAACCCGCGGTCCGTACTGAAACCCGCCCGCCCGGCCGCGCGACACCCCCTTGACCTCGGCGGATGTCCACCACCGCCCTCTGGCGCCCGACGGGCCCCGTCGAGGTCGTGCACGCGTTCCGCTGACCGGCGGGCGAGGGCCGCCCCGGGCGGCTGCCGACCCGGCGGGGGTCTGGCCGTCGCCGGGACGCCTCACCGCCCCCGCGGCCCGGGCGTCGCGAGGACCGCCGCCCGGCAGGCCGACGGCGTACCCCACGCGTCCCGCAGCGGGCGGGCCTTGCGCAGCCACAGGGACAGGTCCAGCTCCTCCGTGTAGCCCACCGCCCCGTGCAGCTGGAGCGCCGACATCGCCGCCCGGTACGCCGACTCCCCGGCCGTCAGCTTCGCCGCCGCCACGTCGGCCGGGTCCAGGGACAGCGTCGCCGCCCACAGCAGCGGCCGGGCGAACTCCAGCCCGAGCAGGGTGTCCGCCAGCCGGTGCTTGACCGCCTGGAAGCCGCCGATCGGCACCCCGAACTGGGTGCGCTGCTTCGCGTACTCCACCGTCCGGGCCAACAGTGCCTCGCCCACGCCCAGGCACTGGGCCGCCGTCAGCAGCCGCGCCCAGCGCGCCGCCGTCCGCGCCGCCTCCGGCACCCGGGGCCCGGCGGCCAGGAGTTCGCCCCCGCCCGGCGGGACGGACAGCCGCCGGGCGGGGTCCGTGGAGGCCAGGAGGGGGCCGCCGCCCGCGGCCAGCCGGAGCTCGCCCGCCCCCGACACCGTGAAGCAGTACGCGGCCGCGTCCGCGTCCAGGGCGTACGGACTCCCGCCCGGCAGCGTCAGCGTCGCCGACGCCCCGCCCCCGGCCAGCGCCGGCAGGAACCGTTTGGCCGGGGCCTCCTCGTCCAGCCCCGCCAGCAGGACGCAGGCGGCCGCCGTCTCCACCACGGGCCCCGGCACCCCGGCCCGGCCCAGCTCCACGAAGCCGAGCGCCAGCTCCGTCGGGAGCGGCCCCAGGCCCTCGTACGCCTCCGGCACGGCCAGCGCGAACAGGCCCGTGTCCGCGAGCCCCGACCAGAGCGCCCGCCCCGGCCCGTGCCGCCCGCCGGCCCAGTCCCGTACGGCGGCCGGGACATCGGCGGCGGCCAGCAGTGAGCGCAGCGTACGGGCGAAGTCCGCCTGCTCGTCGGTCGGCAGGAAGCGCATCAGCGGCGGCCCTTCGGGAGGCCGAGCAGCCGCTCGGCGATGATGTCGCGCTGGATCTCGTTGGTCCCCGCGTAGATCGGCCCGGCCAGGGAGAAGACCCACGGCTCGGCCCACTCGCCCTCGGCGAGTTCCGCGTCCGGCCCCAGCAGGTCCAGCGCCGTCTCGTGCAGGGCGATGTCGTACTGCGACCAGAACACCTTGTTCAGGCTGGACTCGGCGCCGATCGCCCGGCCCGCCGCGAAGCGCGAGGCGTTCGCCCAGGTGAACAGCTCGTACGCGCGCGCCCCGACGACCGCGTCCGCCACCCGGTCCCGCAGCGCCGTGTCCGTCGGATCGCCGGCCGCCTCCCACAGGCCCACCAGGCGGTCCGCGGCCGCCAGGAAGCGGCCCGGCGCGCGCAGGGTCAGGCCGCGCTCGTTGCCCGTGGTCGACATGGCGATCCGCCAGCCCTGCCCCGGCTCCCCGATCACGTCCCGGTCCGGTACGAACACCCCGTCGAGGAACAGCTCCGCGAAGGCGGGCTTGCCGTCGAGGCGCCCGATGGGCCGCACCGTCACCCCCGGCGCCCGCAGGTCGAACATCAGGTACGTCAGGCCCTGGTGCGGTTTCGGCGCGTCCGGGTCCGTACGGAAGATGCCGAAGGCGCGGTCGGCGAAGGCGGCCCGCGAGGACCAGGTCTTCTGTCCGGACAGCAGCCAGCCGCCGTCCGTGCGGACCGCCCGCGAGGTCAGCGACGCCAGGTCGGAGCCCGCCTCCGGCTCCGACCACGCCTGCGCCCAGATCTCCGCGCCGCTCGCCATCGCGGGCAGCACGCGAGCCCGCTGCTCCGCGCTCGCGTGGTCGAAGAGGGTCGGGGCGAGCAGGCTGATGCCGTTCTGCGAGACCCGGCCGGGCGCGCCCGCCGCCCAGTACTCCTCCTCGAAGACCAGCCAGTGCACGAGGTCCACGCCCCGGCCCCCGTACTCCTCGGGCCAGGACACCGCCGACCAGCGGTCCGCGTGCAGCAGCGCCTCCCACTCCCGGTGGGCGGCGAAACCCTCCGCGGTCTCCAGGGAGGGGAGGGGGGCCGCGGGCACGTGGGCGGCGAGCCAGGCCCGTGCCTCCGTCCGGAAGGCCAGGGTCCGGGCCGTCTGGGTCAGGTCCATCAGGTGGTCGACTCCATCCGTACATGCTTCCCTAACAAGTGTTTGGTAGGTTAACGTACGCCCATGAGCAGCGTCGAGCAGTTCCGCACCGGGTCCGGAACCCAGGAGGCACGCGCATGACCGCGCCCGACTACGTTCCCGGCCACGGCCTGCTGCGCGGCCGCACCGCCGTGATCACCGCCGCCGCCGGAGCCGGCATCGGCGGAGCCACCGCCCGCCGCTTCCTGGAAGAGGGCGCCCGCATCGTCATCGGCGACGCCCACGTCCGCCGCCTGAAGGAGACCGAGACCGCGCTCGCCGCCGAGTTCGGCGCGGACCGCGTCACCTCCCTGCCCTGCGACGTCACCGACGAGGAGCAGGTGCGGGCCCTGTTCGCACTCGCCGAGCAGACCCACGGCGGCCTTGACGCCGTCGTCAACAACGCCGGCCTCGGCGGCACGGCCGCCCTCGTCGACATGACCGACGCACAGTGGTCCCGCGTCCTCGACGTCACCCTGAACGGCACCTTCCGCTGCACCCGCGCCGCGCTCCGCTCGTTCCGGGCCTCCGGCCGGGGCGGGGTCGTCGTCAACAACGCCTCCGTCGTGGGCTGGCGCGCCCAGGCCGGCCAGGCCCACTACGCCGCCGCCAAGGCCGGCGTGATGGCGCTGACCCGCTGCGCGGCCCTGGAGGCCGCGGAGTTCGGCGTACGCGTCAACGCCGTCGCCCCCAGCCTGGCCATGCACCCGCACCTGGTGAAGGTCACCAGCGAGGAACTGCTCGCCGAACTCACCGCCCGCGAGGCCTTCGGCCGCTACGCCGAGCCCTGGGAGGTCGCCAACGTCATCGTCTTCCTGGCCAGCGGCTACTCGTCGTACATGACGGGCGAGACCGTCTCGGTCAGCAGTCAGCACCCGTAGGCCCAGAATGGGCGCGTGCCAACGAACAAGCCGCAAGCCGCGAACCAGCCGACCGCCGAGAACGGGCCGACCGCCGGGACGAAGCGGACCCCCGCGAAGAAGCCGACCTCCGCGAAGAAGCCGCAGGTGACCGCGTCGCCCGAGCGCCGCCGCGAACTCCTCGCCACCGCCGCCGAGGTGTTCGCCGCGCAGGGCTACAACGCCACCACCGTCCGCAAGATCGCCGACGCCGCCGGGATGCTCGCCGGCAGCCTCTACTACCACTTCGATTCGAAGGAATCGATGCTCGACGAGATCCTGTCGGCCTTCCTGACCGAGCTGTGGGAGGGCTACGACACCGTCCTCGCCGCCGGACTCGGCCCCAGGGAGACCATCGAGGCCCTCGTCACCGAATCCTTCCGGGAGATCGACCGGCACCGCGCCGCCGTCGCGATCTACCAGAAGGAGTCCCGCACCCTCGCCGCCCAGCCCCGCTTCCACTACCTCTCCGACTCGCAGCAGAAGTTCGAGAAGGCATGGCTGGGAACGCTGGAGCGGGGGGTCGCGGCCAAGGTCTTCCGCGCCGACCTCGACGTCCGCCTCACCTACCGCTTCGTCCGCGACACGGTGTGGGTGGCGGCCTCCTGGTACCGGCCGGGCGGACAGCACAGTCCCGAGGAGATCGCCCGCCAGTACCTGTCGATGGTGCTGGACGGGATCGCCCTGCGCACGTAACCCATCCAGAGGAGTCCCGATGCCCGAGGCCTACATAGTCGACGCCGTACGCACCCCCGTGGGGCGGCGCAAGGGGGGCCTGTCGGCGGTCCACCCGGCCGACCTGGGCGCCCACGTCCTGAAGGCGCTCGTCGAGCGGTCGGGCGTCGACCCGTCGGCGGTGGAGGACGTGGTGTTCGGCTGCCTCGACACGGTCGGCCCGCAGGCGGGCGACATCGCCCGGACCGCCTGGCTGGCGGCGGGCCTCCCGGAGGAGGTGCCGGGGGTCACCGTGGACCGGCAGTGCGGCTCCTCACAGCAGGCGGTGCACTTCGCGGCGCAGGGCGTGCTCTCCGGAACCCAGGACCTGGTGGTCGCGGGCGGCACCCAGAACATGTCGATGATCCCGATCGCCTTCGCCTCACGGCAGGCGGCGGAGCCCCTCGGCCTCACCGAGGGCCCGTACGCCGGATCGCGGGGCTGGCGGGCGCGCTACGGCGACGCCCCCGTGAACCAGTTCCACGGCGCCCAGCTCATCGCCGAGAAGTGGGGGATCACCCGCCGGGACATGGAGGAGTTCGCCCTGCGCTCGCACCGGCGGGCGCTGCGCGCGATCGACGAGGGCCGCTTCGACCGCGAGACCGTGGCCTACGGGGACGTGACGGCCGACGAGGGCCCCCGCCGGGACACGACGCTGGAGAAGATGGCGGGCCTGAAGCCCGTCGTCGAGGGCGGCACCATCACGGCGGCCGTCTCCTCCCAGGTCTCGGACGGCGCGGCGGCGATGCTGATCGCCTCGGAACGGGCGGTGCGGGAGCACGGCCTGCGGCCGCGGGCCCGCATCCACCACCTCTCGGTGCGCGGCGAGGACCCCATCCGCATGCTGTCGGCGCCGATCCCGGCCACGGCGTACGCGCTGAAGAAGACCGGCATGGCACTGGCCGACATCGACCTCGTGGAGATCAACGAGGCTTTCGCGCCGGTCGTACTGGCCTGGCTGAAGGAGACCGGCGCCGACCCGGAGCGGGTGAACGTCAACGGCGGCGCCATCGCCCTCGGCCACCCCCTCGGCGCGACGGGCGTGAAGCTGATGACGACGCTGCTGCACGAGCTGGAGCGCACGGGGGGCCGCTTCGGCCTCCAGACCATGTGCGAGGGCGGCGGCCAGGCCAACGTGACGATCATCGAACGGCTATAGGTCCCCGGGGCCGGCCGGAATCCCTGCGGCCGGAGCCCTGCCACCGCGCTCGCGCGCGCGGGCGCGACGGACGGGCTCCCGCCGGAAAGGGCGCAGGTCACACCCTCGCGGGCGCGCACCCAGGCGGACGTGTGCTAGCTTAGAGCTCGTTGCAGTTGTGGTACCCATGAACTTTATGTGCGCCTGACGGGATTGCTCCGACAGGCGCTTTTATTGTTTTGCCGGAATCTCCGGATGGGGCCCTTTGCCGCCTATTCAGGAGATTTAAAATGGCACTTGGCACCGTGAAGTGGTTCAACTCGGAAAAGGGCTTCGGCTTCATCGAGCAGGACGGTGGCGGCCCGGACGTCTTCGCCCACTACTCGAACATCGCCACCCAGGGCTTCCGTGAGCTCCAGGAGGGCCAGCGCGTGTCCTTCGACGTGACGCAGGGCCAGAAGGGCCCCCAGGCGGAGAACATCGTCCCCGCCTAATTCCTTCAGCACGCCGGGGTCCGCACCGTGACGGTGCGGACCCCGGCTTGTCTGCTGTTTCGACTGTTTGTTGTACCTGCCGGTTTCAGGAGGGCGTTTTCCGCATGACCAGCTCCAGCTCCGCACGACCCAGCCGCCGCCCCACCCGGGGCCGAGGTGCGGCCCAGGGACGTCCGAAGGCTGGCGCGGGACGGCAGAAGTCCGCCCCCGTGGCCAGGCCCCAGGAATTCACCATGCCCGAACCGCTGACCCCGGCGCTCCCGCCGGTCGAGGCGTTCGAGGACATGGACATGCCCGAGGCGCTGCTGAAGACCCTCGCCGCCCAGGGCGTCACCTCGCCGTTCCCGATCCAGTCCGCCACGCTGCCGAACTCGCTCGTCGGCCGCGACCTGCTCGGCCGCGGCCGAACCGGCTCCGGCAAGACGCTGGCCTTCGGCCTGGCGCTGCTGGCCCGTACCGCCGGCCGCCGCGCGGAGCCCAAGGCCCCGCTCGCACTGGTCCTCGTACCCACCCGCGAACTCGCGCAGCAGGTGACCGACGCCCTGACCCCGTACGCCACGGCCGTCAACCTGCGCATCGCCACCGTCGTCGGCGGCATGTCGATCAACCGGCAGTCGGGCGCCCTGCGCCGCGGCTCAGAGGTGCTCGTCGCCACCCCCGGCCGCCTGAAGGACCTCATCGAGCGCGGGGACGCCGACCTCTCGCAGGTCGCGATCACCGTCCTCGACGAGGCCGACCAGATGACCGACATGGGCTTCATGCCGCAGGTCACCGCCCTGCTGAAGCAGGTCCGGGCGGACGGCCAGCGGATGCTGTTCTCGGCGACGCTGGACAAGAACATCGACAAGCTCGTCAAGATGTTCCTCACCGACCCGGTCGGCCACTCCGTCGACCCGTCGGCCGGCGCGGTCACCACCATGGAGCACCACGTCCTGTACGTCATGGACGAGACCGACAAGAAGGCCGTGGCGACGCGCATAGCCGCTCGTGACGGCCGGGTGATCATGTTCGTGGACACCAAGCGCGGTGTCGACCGCCTGGTCAAGAAGCTCCTGGCGGACGGCGTCCGCGCCTCCGGCCTGCACGGCGGCCGTTCGCAGCCGCAGCGCAACCGGACCCTGGACTGGTTCAAGACGGGCGAGGTCACCGCGCTGGTCGCCACCAACGTCGCGGCGCGCGGCATCCACATCGACGACCTCGACCTCGTCGTCAACGTGGACCCGCCGACCGACCACAAGGACTACCTGCACCGCGGTGGCCGCACCGCCCGTGCCGGCGAGTCCGGCAGCGTGGTCACCCTGGTGCTGCCCGACCAGAAGCGGGACATGACCCGCCTCATGTCGGACGCCGGGATCTCCCCGCGCACCGCGCAGATCAAGTCCTCCGACGAGGAGCTGACCCGGCTGACCGGCGCCAAGGAGCCTTCGGGCATCCCGGTGGTGCTGGACGTGCCGCAGCCGACCCCGCCGCGGCAGCGTTCCGCGTCGAAGCCGGCCTCCGGCAACGGGGCCGGCGGTGGCGGTCGCCGCCGCTCGGCCGGTCCGCGCACCGGTTCCGCCGCGGCTGCGGCTCCGGCCGCCGGTACGCGGGGACGCCGTACGGGCGGCGGCGGTGGCGCCGCCGGTCAGGGCGCCGGCTCCGCTTCGGGCCAGGCCCGGCGCGGCCAGGGCGGCCAGGGCGCGGCCCCGGCCGGCTCCGGCGAGCGCGGCCGGCGTACCGGGGGCGGCGCCTCCGGTGGCGCGGCGGCGGCTTCGGCCCGCAGCCGCGTGGGGGGCCCGGGCCAGGCCCGGCGCCGCTCCGCCTGACGGCGCGGTACCTCGTACGAACACCGGAACGCCGGGCGGCGCACGCGCGCTGCCCGGCGTTCCGCCGTACCCGGGGCGTGGGGACACCGCCCGGGCGGGTGCGGGTCGGGTGCGGGGTCGGGTGCGGTGCGGGGACGGTCAGCGGACCATCCTGGACTGGAGCTTCGCCAGGGTCCGCAGGTCCAGGCCGAGGCCGTCCGTCAGGTAGCCGTAGAAGCCGCCGTACTCGGCCTCCATACGGGCCGTCGCCGCGTCCAGGTAGTCCTGGCGGACCTCCTGGAGCGGGATCAGCAGGTCCGGGTTCTGCATCCGCCCGGACTGTTTGAGACCCGCCCGCAGCTGGGCGTCGTACGCGGCGCGGTAGGTGTTCGACGCCAGGTAGTCGCGGCCGGCGCCGGCCTCGGGGACGGCGAGGGCGCGCAGCAGCACGTAGGTCATCCAGCCGGTGCGGTCCTTGCCCGAGGTGCAGTGGTACAGGATCGGGCCCTGCCGGCCGTCGGCGATCTCCCGCAGGGTCGCCGCGAACTGCGCCCGGTTCTCGGGGCTGGTCACGAAGGTGCGGTAGATGTCGCGCATGTAGGTCTCGGCGCGGCCGCCGCCGAGCATCCGCTCCTGGACGACGGGGTCGCCGCTGGCGATGGCGCCGACGAGGGTGCCGTAGAGGCCGAGGTCGCTGACCGGGCGCGGGGTGGCCGTGAGGCCGGGGGGCAGCTTGTCGGGGCCGTCGTACTGGAGCTCCATCGGGATGCGGAAGTCCACGACCTTGCCCAGGCCCAGGCCGGAGACGGTGGTGAGGTCGGCGGCGGTCAGTTTGCTCAGCGCGTCGGCCCGGTAGACCAGGCCCCGGCGGACCTGGCCGCCGGTGTAGGTGCGCATGCCGCCGATGTCCCGGACGTTGACGGCGCCTTGAAGTGGGATCTGGAGAATCGTTGCTTCGGAGGGGTGGGACCCGTGGTGCCGGGCACTGACCCCGGCTTCGGGGCCCGCCGCCGCGTACGCGGAGGCGGGCAGGGTCCCGAAGGCGAGGACGGCGGTGAACGCCACTGCCACCAGGCGGATTCGGGCACGGCTCATCGATGCGACTCCTGTAACGGAGAAGGGGGTCACCCTGGGGGTGGCAGGGTGCCGTGCGGGTGCGGGTGCGGGTGCGGGTGCGGGTGCGGTTCTGGGTGCGGGGGGTGGGCGCCGTGCAGCCGTTCCAGCACGGCGTACGCCTCGGCCATGACGCGGGAGACGAGCTCCGCACAGGACGGAAGATCGTCGATCACCCCCACGACCTGGCCCGATGCCATGACTCCGAGGTCCGTACGGCCCTCGACCATGGACGCCTTCAGGAGCATGGGGGTGTTCGCGGCGAGCAGCACCTGGCTCCAGGACAGGTCCTTGCCGTGCTTCATCGCCAGGCCGTCCCGCACCATCCGCGACCAGGTCAGGCCGGAGATCCTCCGGAAGCCGGCCGCGTGCCGGACCGCCCTGGCCAGCGCCCGGGTGCGGCCCGCCCGCTCCAAGGAGTCGACCAGCTCGCTGCGCAGCATGCGGTGCGGGAGACCGTCGACGGCGGTGGTGACGACGACGTCCTTGACCGTCGCCTTCAGGTACGCGGCCTTGACGGCGTCCGGGACGGTGGAGTCGGAGGTCAGCAGGAAACGGGTGCCCATGGCGATGCCCGCGGCCCCGTACGCCAGCGCCGCGACCAGCCCGCGGCCGTCGCCGAAGCCGCCCGCCGCGACGACCGGGATGTCCACGGCGTCCACGACCTGCGGAAGCAGCACGGTCGTGGCCACGTCACCGGTGTGGCCGCCGCCCTCACCGCCCTGCACGATCACCGCGTCGGCGCCCCAGGCGGCGACCTTCTCGGCGTGCCGGCGGGCGCCGACCGACGGGATGACGACCACCCCCGCGTCCTTGAGGCGCGCGATCAGCTCAGGTGAGGGGGCGAGCGCGAAGGACGCGACGCGGACCCCCTCGTCGATGATCAGCCGGGCGCGTTCGGCCGCGTCCCCGGCATCCGCCCGCAGGTTGACCCCGAAGGAAGTCCCCTCCGGTGTACGGGACTTCACCTCGCGGACCGCCGACCGCAGCTGGTCCACGGTCATCGTCGCGGAGGCCAGGATGCCCAGGGCGCCCGCGTTGGCCGCGCCCGCCACCAGCCGCGGGCCCGCCACCCAGCCCATGCCGGTCTGCACGATCGGGTACCGCACCCCGACCAGCCTCGTGAACGCCGTCTCCACCGGATCAGCCCCGCACTTCCCGGTCGCGCAGCCCCCCGGGGTCGATCACCTCACGGATCAGCCGCAGCTCGTCCGCGGTCGGCTCCCGCGTGTACGGGACCTCGTCCGCGGCGGCCAGCTCGAAGCCCGTGGCCGCCCGGACCTGCTCCACGGTGACCCCGGGGTGCACCGACGCCAGGCGCATCGTGCGGCCGGGCCCGGCGAAGTCGAAGACGCCGAGGTCGCTCACGACCCGGGGGAGGCGGTGGTAGCGGGTGGCCGAGGGGCCGGCCGCCTCGGCACGGTCGTGACCGACCCCGCTGACCATGTCCACGCGCGCGACGAACACCCGCGCGGAATGCTTCGGGATCCAGTAACTCACCGGATTGTTCAAAGTGTTGACGGGGGCGCCGCGTACGCCCAGGAGCTGGCGGGCCGGCCGCTCCCACGCGCCGATGCAGGAGATGTTCTGGTTGCCGAACCGGTCGATCTGGCTGGCGCCCATCATCACGTGCCGCTTTCCGCCGGTGACCATCGCCAGGTGGCGGCGGTACGGCAGCCACCCCTCGGCCGTGCCGTCCAGCCCGACGAGCATCGCCTCGCCGTCGGTCAGCAGCAGGTCCGGGGAGAACGTCCGCTTGGCCAGGCGGGCGCCGAAGGAGGGGATCAGGCCCATCGGGCTGGCGAGCACCTCGCCGTCGCCGCGCCAGGTCTCGGCGCAGGCGATCACGCAGTACTCGGCACGGGTCGTCGTCACGGCGGTCACTGCTGCTCCTCGTGCCAGGTCCGGACGGCGGACTGGTAGTCGTGCTCGCCCGCGCCGGACAGGAACCGGTCGGCGAACTCGGGCCAGGGGGTGGTCGCGTACAGCTTCTGGAAGGGCTCGTCGCGGCCGTAGTCGGGGGCGCAGGAGGTGAAGTGCGCGCCGTTCGGGGTCTCGACGACCCCGGTGACGCAGTGGCGGCTGACGAGGAGGGACTGCGGTGGGCCCGCCTTGGAGAGCTCGGCGGTCTCCACGAGCTGCTCGCAGGAGACGTAGGCGGTGTCGGCGGCCTCGCAGAAGAGGTCGTCGAAGTACGGATCCGGGCCCAGGTACTGGCCGTTCCCGAGCCGGTCGGCGCGGTTGAGGTGGACCAGCGCGGCGTCCATGCGCAGCGCGGGGACGGCGACGAACTCCTCGCCGTCCTCGTACGGGGAGGTGACGGTCCGCAGCTCCGGGTTGACCCGCATCACGTCGGAGCCGAGACCGGCCCGGACGGGGAGGAACGGCAGCCGGTTCGCGGCGGCGTGCAGGCCCCACATGAACATGGCCTCGTCGAGCTCGGTGAAGGTGAACGCGGCGCGCTCGCGGGCGGCCCGGAAGTGGGGCTCCAGCGGGATGGAGTCGAGGGTGGCGAAGGGGGCGACGAGCCGCCGGATCCGCCCCGCTGCCGCCAGCAGCCCGACATCGGGCCCCCCGTACGAGATCACGGTGAGGTCGGTGATCTCGGATCGGAGCAGTGCTCGCACCAGGGCCATGGGCTTGCGCCGCGAGCCCCACCCGCCGATGCCGAGGGTCATTCCGCTGCGCAGCCGCCCGACCACCTCGTCGGGGGTCATGGTCTTGTCGGTCACGAGGTCGCTTCCTTCCCGAAGGTGTCGCGGACCCGGTCGGCCACCCCGCTGAGGTTGGCCTCGAAGGTGAAGCCCTGCTCGAAGCGGTAGCTGCGCCGCACGTCGACGGGGTCGATGCCGTTGATGGCCGCCTTGGCCAGCCGGATCAGGGAACCGTCCTTCCGGGCGATCTCGGCGGCCAGTTCCAGGGCCGCCGCGCGCAGTTCGCCGGGCGGGACCACCTTCCAGACCGAGCCGTGGGTCTGCAGCTCGGCGGCCGAGACGGTGCGCGAGGTGTAGTAGAGGGTGCGCATCAGGTGCTGGGGGACCAGACGGGCCAGGTGGGTGGCGGCGCCGAGCGCGCCCCGGTCCAGTTCGGGCAGCCCGAAGACCGCGTCGTCGGAGGCGACGATCGCGTCGGCGTTCCCGACGAGGCCGATGCCGCCGCCCAGGCAGAACCCGTTCACGGCGGCGACCACCGGCACCTCGCACTCGTACACGGCGGCGAAGGCTTCGTAGCAGCCCCGGTTGGCGCCGATCAGGGAGGCGTGCCCGGGGTCGCGCTGCATCTCCTTGATGTCGACGCCGGCGTTGAAGCCGCGCCCCTCGGCGGCCAGGACCACGCAGCGCACCCCCTGGTCGCGGCCGGCCGCGCGCAGGGCGTCGGCGAGGTCGTACCAGGCCCGCACGGGGAGGGCGTTGACGGGCGGGAAGTCGACTGTGACGAGTGCGATGCCCTTGTCGGGGCTCGAGGTGGAGACACCCATGAACGGATCAGCTACCTTTCCACCAAACATTTGTTAGGTGAGGAAGGTAGCAGCCCATGGAGCTCGACGGGAGGGTCGTCGTCGTCACCGGGGGAACCCGTGGCGTCGGCGCCGGGATCGCCCGGTCGTTCCTCACGGCCGGGGCGGAGGTCGTCGTCTGCGCGCGACGGCCGCCGGACGCACCGGTGGCGGCGGCCGGCCGGGAGGCGTCGTTCGTGGCGGCCGACCTGCGCGACCCGGCCGCCGCGCGGGACCTGTGCGCCGGGATCGCCAAGCGGTACGGGCGGCTGGACTGCCTGGTCAACAACGCGGGAGGGACCCCGTACCGGCTGCTCGGCGAGGGGGAGGCGCAACGGCACGCGCGGGTCGTCGAGCTGAACCTGCTGGCGCCGATGACGGCGTCCCTGGCCGCGTACCCCCTGCTGCGGGAGACCCGGGGCTCGGTGGTGATGATCGGCAGCGTCAGCGGCACCCGGCCGTCGCCCGGGACGGCCGCGTACGGGGCGGCGAAGGCGGGGCTGGAGAACCTGGCCCGGTCGATGGCCGTGGAGTGGGCCCCCGAGGTACGGGTGAACTCGCTGGTCCTGGGCATGGTGCGGACCGAGCTGGCCCACCTGCACTACGGGGACGGGGCCGGGATCGCGGCGGTGGGGGCGACCGTACCGCTGGGACGGCTGGCGGAGCCCTCGGACGTCGGCGAGGCGGCGGTGTTCCTGGCTTCGCCGCGGGCCGGGTACGTCAGTGGCGCGAGCCTGCTGGTGCACGGGGGCGGGGAGCGGCCGGCGTTCCTGGACGCGGCGACGGTGAACAAGGGGGCCCGGGCGGAGGCGGGTACGGGTACGGGGGTGGGGACGGCCTCGGAAACGGCGGTCTCGGGCACGGCGGGCACGGATACGGCGGGCACGGATACGGCGGGCACCGATACGGCGACTGCGAACGAGGAGGACTGAGATATGGGCATGGCCGAAGGCAGGGTCGTGATCGTGACGGGAGCGGGGCGCGGGCTGGGGCGGGCGCACGCACTGGCCTTCGCGGCGGAGGGCGCGAAGGTCGTCGTCAACGACCTCGGAGTGGGGCTGGACGGGCTGCCGGGACCCGGGAGTCCGGCGGGGCGGGTGGTCGCGGAGATCGAGGCGCTGGGCGGGGAGGCGGTGGCGCACGGCGGGGACATCGCGACGGGCGAGGGGGCCGCCTCGCTGGTCGACTGCGCCGTCGGCCACTTCGGCCGGCTGGACACCCTGGTCAACAACGCGGGGTTCCTGCGCGACCGGATGCTGGTCAACCTCGGCGAGGACGACTGGGACGCGGTCATGCGGGTCCACCTGAAGGGCCACTTCCTTCCGTTGCGGTCCGCGGCCGCCTGGTGGCGGGCGGAGGCGAAGGCGGGCCGGCAGGTGGCGGCCCGGGTCGTCAACACCTCTTCGGGAGCGGGCCTGCTGGGCTCGGTGGGGCAGGGCAACTACAGCGCGGCCAAGGCGGGCATCCTGGGGCTGACCCTGGTCTCGGCCGCGGAGACGGGCCGGTACGGGGTCCAGGTCAACGCCATCGCCCCGGCGGCCCGGACCCGGATGACGGAACAGACCTTCGCGCGGACCATGGCGGCCCCGGGGGAGGGCGGCTTCGACGCGATGGCGCCGGAGAACGTGTCCCCGTTGGTGGTGTGGCTGGGCTCGGACGCCTCGGCGGGGGTGACGGGCCGGGTCTTCGAGGTGGAGGGCGGCCGCATCACGGTGATGGAGGGCTGGCGCCCCGGCCCGACGGCCGACCGCGGGGCCCGCTGGACCCCCGCGGAGGCGGGCGAGGCGACGGCGAAGCTCCTGTCGTCCGCGGAACCCCCGCTCCCGGTGTACGGGTCCCGGTAGGGCGGACGGGGGCCCGGTCCGCGTCCGGCCCGGTCCGCGTCCGGGGCCCGGTCCCGGCCGGATCGGCCGGCCGGAACCGCCCGGGAGCCCGCGGGGCCGGTCGCGGGGTTCCGGTCATCTTGGGGTTCCGCCGGGGGCGGGGCCGCCCGGTCGCCCGGGGTCGCGGGGCTGCTGGGCGGGCTCCGGGAGGGGGCGGCGGACGCGCCGGTTCCGGCCAGCGGGCGCGGGCGGCGGGCGTTGGCCGTATCCCGGTCTTCCCCGTGCGGCCCCACCGTGATGGCATGGCCATGCTGAATTCGGAATCGGTCCGGATGAATGGAGAAACAATGACGTCGCTCCGCAGACCCCTCATCGGCGGGGCGGTCACGGCCCTGCTGGCCGTCGCCGCGCCCGCGCACGCCGATACCGTCCCCACACCCCCCGGGAGAATTACCGTCGAGGTCGTCGGACTCAACGGTTCGGGCTGTCCGCAGGGCACCGCGGACGTCGCCGCGGCGTCCGACAACACCGCCTTCACCGTCACGTACAGCGACTACCTCGCCCAGGCGGGCGGCGCCTCCGGAGGCACCGAGTTCCGCAAGAACTGCCAGCTGGCCCTGCGCGTCCACGTGCCCCAGGGGTTCACGTACGCCATCGCCCGCGCCGACTACCGCGGCTTCGCGCACCTCCAGCGCGGTGCCTCCGGCCAGCAGCGCGCGAACTACTACTTCCAGGGCGCCGCCCAGTCGGCCCGTACGACCCACCAGTTCAACGGCCCGCGCTCGGACAACTGGCAGGCCGGCGACACGACGGAGTACGCGGACCTGGTCTGGGCCCCCTGCGGCGAGGAACGCAACCTGAACGTCAACACCGAACTGCGCGTCTACGCGGGGACGTCGAACCCGCAGGCCCCGAGCTTCATGAGCATGGATTCGACCGACGGCAGCGTCAGCACGGTCTACCACTTCGAGTGGCGGGAATGCGGCGCGGTCTGACGCGGAGCGCGTACAGGAAACCCGACTCACGGCCAGGAGTGACAACGATGTCTCATCCCCTGTCCCGCACCCTGCTCATCGGCGGAGCCATCGCCGGCCTCATCGCCGCGGCGGTGACACCCGCCGGAGCAGCCGGCTCCGGCGGCGGCCCCGGCGGCGGGCCGATCACGGCGCCGCCCGACAAGATCGTGATCGAGCTGGCCACGGTGAACGGATCCGGCTGCCGGGAAGGCACCGCCGAGGTGGCCGTCGCCCCCGACAACACGGCCTTCACCGTCACCTACAGTGAGTACCTCGCGCAGGTCGGCCCGGGCGCCCCGCCGACCGCCTTCCGCAAGAACTGCCAGCTCAATCTGCGGGTCCACGTACCGTCCGGATTCACCTACGCGATAGTCCAGGCCGATTACCGCGGATTCGCGTTTCTCCAGCCCGGCGCGTGGGGCCAGGAAAGGGCGAGTTACTACTTCCAGGGAATGCCGCAGACCTCTCAGCGGACCCACCAGTTCAACGGCCCGTTCAACGACAACTGGCAGGCGACCGACAAGACGGAATACGCCGACCTGGTCTGGGCGCCCTGCGGGGAGAAGCGCAACTTCAACATCAACACCGAACTGCGCGTGAACGCGGGCACGTCCAACCCGCAGGCGGTGACGAGCTTCATGGCCATGGACTCCACCGACGCCAGCGTCAACACCCTCTATCACCTGGCCTGGCAGGTGTGCCCCGGCCGCTAGGGGGTGTCGTCACGGGAAAGGGCGTCTCCGGGGCCGCTGGGCGGACGCGTCGGTCCGGCTCCCACACGCGCGCGAGTGCCGTGAAAAAGGCCGGGCCCGGCCCCCTGGCGAGGGGTCGGGTCCGGGTCCTTCACTCGTGCGATGGGGTATCAATACCCGCTCCGTACCCCCGCTGAACCGCGCCGGGCCCACCAGGTTCTCCCGCGTTTGCGGAGCGGCCCGCGCCCGGGGAAGGCCCCGGGCGCGGGCGCGGGGGTCAGGAGAGCTTGCCGCCGTAGTCCGGGAGCTTGACGGTCCGTTCGGCGTGGCCGCCGACGAGGTCGCTCTGCTTGTTGCCGATGTTGGCGATGATCGTGTAGCCGCGGCGCTCGATCTCGGCGCGCTTGCCGGTCTTGTAGGCGCTGACCTCGTCGAACAGGTCGGGCAGGTCGCGCACGTACAGACCCGACACCGGGTAGCCGACGGCCTTGAGGTTGTACTCGGTGAGGGACTGGACGATCCCCGGCCGGGCGGTGACGAAGAAGACGGCGACCCCGCGCTCGCTCGCGTACCGGGTCAGCTCGCGGACCTTGGAGATCGCGGGGGTCGGGAACGTCCAGAACCAGTGGAAGTCCGTCTCCAGCGAGGAGTTGTCGACGTCGAGGACGATCGCGGGCTTCTCGCCGGCCGGCGAGGCCGCGATGCGCTGCTCGATGGCGGGCCGGGCCGCGTCGATGACGGCGGCCACGTCGCGCTGCCAGGTGCCGTAGTCGATGCCGAGGATCGCCGCGTTGCCGCCGGGGGCGGAGGCGGTGGCCGCGGAGAGGGCCGAGACGCGCACGGTGCTGGTCGCCGGGCTCGGGGCCGGTGCCGCCGAGGCGGTCGTGGCCGGAAGCAGCGTCAGGACGGCGGTCGCCGCGGCCACTGCGGCTGCGGTACGGGACGTACGGGTGCGGCGGGTGCTGCGCATGGGGGAGCGCTCCCTTGGTCGCGGATTGACATGGACGCGACCAGGCTGAGCGATGGTCGGGCCGGCTGTCTACTGGCCGGTAAGTAACTTTTCGCGGCCGGGTGGTGAAATCCCGCTACGTGTCGCACTCCAGCACCGTGCGGCACAGCCCGCACCGCGCCCGCACCGGCCCGCGCACCGGCAGGCGCAGCCACTGGCCGCAGACCGGGCAGGGGAAGCTCACCAGCGGCCCGGCGCCGTGCTCCTCGAAGCGGTACGCCTGCCCGCGCCCCGGGGTGGTCCCGGCCCGGCGGGCCCGGGCGTAGCGCAGCCGTTCGGCCGGGCCCGCGGCGGCGAGCGGGGCCCGGCGGTGGTCCCGGTCGGCGCGGGCGCGGCCGCGCACGTACGCCTCGTACGCCCGGGGACTGGTGAACCAGGCGGAGAGGTCCTCGCCGAAGAGCCGGCCGCGCCGGGCGAGGACGTAGCCGAACTCCTCCGGGGTGAGGTAGCCGAACTTCTGGTGGGTCAGGGCGTCCTCGCGGTAGGCGTCGAGCAGCAGCCAGCCCGCCCCGAGGTAGGCGGCGGTGGTGTCGGTGAGGATCTCGTTGTCCGCGGTGGCCGGGAAGCGCAGGTCCAGCCGGTGCAGCAGGACGTGCGCGACCTCGTGGGCGAGGGCTGCCGCGAGGTCCCCGCGACGGGTCCGCAGCCGGTCGCTCACCTCGACGAAGTACTCCGGCCCGGCGGCCAGTTCGACGCTGGCCGCCTCCTCCATCGGCCGGAACGCGACCAGCACGCGCGCGTCGGGCAGCCGCAGCGCGCGGACCATCGCGGAGGCCACCCGGTGCGCGCCCAGGTGCAGGTCCTCCTCGGCGCCGAAGGCCGCGTCGGCGGGCGCGAAGCTGGTGTCGTATACGAGGATCCCGTCGGCCGACAGCCGGCGGAAGAGCGCGGTGATCGCGGCGCGCACCACGTCCAGGTGTGGAAATCCGTGCTCGATCCGCCCCGGGGACCCGCCGTTCCGCGTCATCGGGTGCTCCTCGCCGCAATCCCTCTCGCCGGGGCGGGGGGTTGGCCAAAAATGCGTTCTTGATGTCGGCCATACGTGTGATGTGTCATGGACTTGTCATTCACCCGATGACGCGCACAGCCCAACCCCCCACGAAAGGCAGTGTGTTGAGCGTGAGCACTCTTGTCCGCTTCATGAAGCGCACCCTCGCCGTCGGCGCCGTCGCCCTCGCCGCCGTCAGCCTCCAGCCCTCCAACGCCGGCGCCGCCCCGAGCCCCGTCGTCGGCGGAACCCGCGCCGCACAAGGCGAGTTCCCGTTCATGGTGCGCCTCTCCATGGGCTGTGGCGGCGTCCTCTACACCCAGCAGATAGTCCTCACCGCGGCCCACTGTGTGAACGGCTCCGGCAACAACACCTCCATCACCGCCACCGCCGGAGTCGTCGACCTCAACAGCTCCAGCGCGGTCAAGGTCAAGTCCACCAAGGTCCTCCAGGCCCCCGGCTACAACGGCACCGGCAAGGACTGGGCCCTCATCAAGCTCGCCAAGCCCATCAACCTGCCCACCCTCAAGATCGCCGAGACCAAGACCTACGACAACGGCACCTTCACCGTCGCCGGCTGGGGCGCCACCCGCGAGGGCGGCGGCCAGCAGCGCTACCTGATGAAGGCCACCGTCCCGTTCGTCTCCGACGCCAGCTGCCAGAACGCGTACGGCAGCAGCCTCGTCCCGTCCGAGGAGATCTGCGCCGGCTACAACCAGGGCGGCGTCGACACCTGCCAGGGCGACTCCGGCGGCCCGATGTTCCGCCGCGACAACGCGAACGCCTGGATCCAGGTCGGCATCGTCAGCTGGGGCGAGGGCTGCGCCCGCGCCGGCTACCCCGGCGTCTACACCGAGGTGTCCACCTTCGCCGCCGCGATCAAGAGCGCCGCGGCCGGCCTGTAGTCCCGGCTCGTCCTTCCGGCCGGGACGTTTCCGGCCGGAAGGACGAGGCGCCGTACCCCGGACGCACGTCACGTCGTCCGGAGCGCCGCCCGCCCGGAACACCGCCGTCCCCGTCCCCCGGCGTACCCCCCACGGCCCGCTGTGCGGTTGCGGGCCGGGGCGCGCACCGGTCCCATGGGAGGGAACCGGCAGTGGCGGCGGGTGACAGTGGGATGGGTGGCGCATGGCGATCAGAGTGGTCATCGCGGACGACCAGGAGATGGTCAGGACCGGCTTCCGGATGATCCTCGAAAGCCAGCCCGACATCGAGGTGGTCGCCGACGTGGTCGACGGCGAGGCCGCCCTCACGGCCGTCGCCGAACACCGGCCGGACGTCCTGCTCCTCGACATCCGGATGCCGAGGCTCGACGGGCTCGAAGTCACCCGGCGTCTCTCCGGCCGCAACGGTCCGCGCATCGTCATCGTCACCACCTTCGACCTCGACGAGTACGTCCACGCCGCCCTCCACGGCGGCGCGTCCGGCTTCCTCCTGAAGGACGCGAGCCCGGCCATGCTGGTTGAAGCCGTCCGGGCGGCGGCCGTCGGCGACTCGCTCGTCTCGCCCGCCATCACGGTGCGGCTGCTGCGCGAGATGGCACCGCGCACCCCCGCCGCCGTGGCCGCCCGCAGGCCCGCCGAACCCCTCACCGAGCGGGAACGCGAGGTCGTGCGGTGCCTGGCGCGCGGCCTGACCAACGCGGAGATCGCGGCGGAGCTCTTCGTGTCGCTCTCCACGGTCAAGACGCATCTGGCGAACGTCCAGGGCAAGCTCGACGCCCGCAACCGCGTCGAGATCGCCGCCTGGGCCTGGGAAAGCGGCCTGGCCGCCGGCGCGGCGTGACCCCACCCCCCACGGGCCGGGCGGACGGCTCCGGGCGGGCGGACGGCTCCGGGCGGGCACGGCACGCGCCGCCCGGAACGGGCACCGCCGCCCGGACC